>JAZDHC010000292.1:0-27021 GCA_043806395.1 Candidatus Desantisiibacteriota bacterium
TCTGCGTCTCTGCGGTGGAAAAATATCAAAATGAGAATTACTACCATTGCGTCAGTTTAAGGTTGTTGAGACACTATTCCTTATCTGCAAAGTTGACAAAGACTCAACTCTTTTCACACAAAAGCCAGAAGAGCCAAAATATTCAGGAGGAGAAAAAAAGTGCAGATAAATATTGGTTTAATTGGATTTGGTACAATTGGTGCTGGGGTGGTAAAGATACTTCAGAAGAGTGCTGGTTTGATTGAAAAAAGAACAGGGGTAAGGTTATGCCTGAAACGAATTGCTGACCTTGATATTACTTCATCAAGAGGTGTTGATATTGAGCCAGGATTACTTACGACTAAAGTGGAAGAAATAATTGGTGCAGATGATATTGATGTCGTAATAGAGCTTATAGGTGGATATGAGCCTGCCCGGACGATTGTCTTATCTGCTATGCGAAATGGCAAGAGTGTTGTTACCGCAAATAAGGCGCTCCTGTCAAAATATTGGGATGAGATATTTCAGACGGCTGCCGAGTGTCAGGTGGCTTTTTATGCTGAGGCATCGGTTGGTGGAGGCATTCCACTTATATCCTCTATAACTCAAGGGTTGGTGGCAAATGAGATTCAGGAGATATATGGAATTATTAATGGTACCTGTAACTACATTCTCACCAAGATGTCTGAAGAAGGGCTTGAGTTTTCAGAGGCATTGAAACAGGCACAGGCAAACGGATATGCTGAGGCAAATCCTGCCTTTGATATAGATGGTATAGATACTGCTCATAAGTTGAGTATCCTGAGCTCTATCTCGTTTGGTGGGCATATACCCTTAGATGATATCAGCATTCAGGGAATTACACAAATAACCAAGCAGGATATAGCTTATGCAAAGGAATTTGGTTTTGTTATCAAACTTCTTGGTATTGCCAAGAGGTTGTCTGTAAATGAAATAGAGGCAAGTGTCCATCCAACCATGATTCCACTGGATCATTTATTGGCTTCTGTAAATGATGTCTTTAATGCAGTCTACCTGATTGGGGATCTGGTGGGACCAATGATGTTTTATGGCAAGGGTGCCGGACAACTTCCCACAGCATCAGCGATTGTAGGTGATCTGGTTATGCTGGCACATCAAAGAAAAGGGTTGTCACCGGCGATGGAAGAAAATGAGATTAAGGTTCGGAAGGCAGATAGCATAAGCTCGAAATATTATCTCAAGTTTACAGCAGAGGATCGCCCGGGAGTATTGGCTGGTATTGCCGGAATATTGGGAAGGTATGGTATTGGCATTGCCTCATGTATTCAGAAGGAACGAGGTCAGTTTGTGCCTATTGTTATGCTTACCCATGATGCAGAAGAGGGGGGGTTAAGGGCAGCTATTGTCGAGATCGATAGCCTGACGGAAATAAAGGATAAGACGGTGGTTATCAGGGTAAAGGGGTGAAAAACAGAACGAGGTTCAAATCATAGATATTATTGTCATCCCAAAGAAGCACTCAACTGAGGGATCTTAAGGACACCTCTAAAAACCCACTGAAGCCGCGCTGGCTGCGTTGCAACGCTCTCAGATGGCAGGTGCGAGACCTGCCCCTACGACACTGTTTCTGTACAATTCTTCCGCAATTGCCACAGCCTTAAGCATCCCTTTTGCCTTATTTATTGTCTCTTCGTATTCCTTTTCAGGCTCTGAATCAGCTACAATCCCGGCACCAGCCTGAACAAAAACCTTTCCCTCAGACATTACCATGGTTCGAATAGTGATACAGGTATCCATGTTTCCTGAAAAGCTGAAATATCCAACGCAACCAGCATATGCCCCCCTTTTGGACGATTCAAGTTCATCGATTATTTCCATGGCTCGCACCTTTGGGGCACCAGTAACCGTTCCTGCGGGGAAACAGGCTCGCAGGGCATCAAGATAATTTTTGTCATGCATCAGTTTTCCCTTTACTGAGGTAACCATATGCATTACATGAGAATACCTTTCAATAATCTCAAACTCTGGCAGGGTAATACTGCTATATTCACAAACCCGTCCAATATCATTTCTACCAAGATCAACCAGCATCACATGCTCTGCTAATTCCTTTGGATCAGATAAAAGGTCTTTTTCATAAGCCTCATCCTCAAGCAATGTTCCCCCCCTTGGTCTTGTACCAGCAATGGGTCTTGCCTCTACTTCCCCATCTTCCACGCTGACTAAAAGTTCAGGCGAAGATCCAATTAATGATAATTCACCAAATTTAAGCAGAAACATATACGGGGACGGATTTACCCATCGTAAGGCTCTATATAGACTTAAGGCATCAGCACTGACAGGCGTTGAAAATCTCTGAGAAAGCACCACCTGGAATACATCCCCAGAGGCAATGTATTCCTTTGCCCTTAATACATTGTCAACAAACTCTGACTTAGTAACATTGGATTGAATATCTATCTTTGGAATAATATTGGTTACAGGAAATATTTCATTCTTAACAGGCAATGGCTGTTTCAATTTCTCAATTATTGCTGTTATTTTCTCCATTGCCTCCTGATATGCTTTTTCAATATCTCCATCCCTTAACCAGACATTGGCAATAACCTTAATCGTATGCCTCACATGGTCAAAAATAAGCATGGTATCAGTAATGACAAATAACACATCTGGTAAGCCGATTTCATCAGGGTTTGTATCTGGAATATTTTCAATACACCGTACATAATCATATCCGATATAACCCACAGCACCACCAAAAAATCCTGGAAGTTCTGCAACCCTTGCTGGACGAAATTCATTCATAAATTCCAATAAGTTCATCAATGGGTCAACCCTTTTCAATTTTTCAACCATTCCATCCCTGATAACCTCTGCTGTGTCAGCCTTACCACGAAAAATAATAAATGGGTTGCTCCCCAGAAAGGAATACCTCCCCAGATTTTCACCACCCTCAACACTCTCCAATAAGTAGGAATACTCTGCATCCATGGCTATCTTCTGAAAGGCAGAAACAGGTGTTTCCATATCAGCCAGGATTTCCTTGTACACGGGTATAAGGT
This sequence comes from Candidatus Desantisiibacteriota bacterium, assembly GCA_043806395.1. Lineage (GTDB taxonomy): Bacteria > UBA9089 > CG2-30-40-21 > CG2-30-40-21 > CG2-30-40-21 > CG2-30-40-21. The sequence continues at coordinate 3,024 of JAZDHC010000292.1, forward strand.
TTGCACCTTCGTTTGCTTTTTGCTTGAAGTCCTGATAATCCATTATTTTTATTCTCCTTCTCCCTCTTAATTCCCCCTTAAAAAAGGGGGTTAGGGGGTTGTATTTTCTTGAATTTCTTGAATTTCTTGAATTTCTTGCGGAAACATAGAATATGAAACCTCCAAACCTCAGAAGTTCCATAGTTCCAAATTTCAAGGCTTCTTATCTTCCGACCTGATGATAACCTCAGTACATTTATCATCCTGTAAGTACTTGTTTGCTATCCGTTTAATATCATCTATGGTTACTTTATTAATCTTGTCTGAATACCTGTCCACCTCTTCATACCCAAGCCCATACAGCTCATTTAAGCTACAATCAAACCCATGGGCAGAATTTGTTTCCATAGCCTGCCAATGCTCACCAATCAGGGATGCCTTTGCCCTTGATAACTCCTCATCGGTTACTGCTTCCGCCCTGATTATTTCTACTTCCTTTTTTATTCCATCGAGTGCAGCATCTACCTTGTCTTTGCTTGTGCCAATGTAGAAAACATACGCACCCGGGTCAAGCCCCATGATAGAAAACACACCAACATAATAGGCTAATCCATACTTATCCCGCAGATTAACAAAGAGTCTGGATCCATTGCCAGAAAGAATGGAACTCATGACTTCAAAGACATATTTGTCTGGATCCATTATCCCTATCCCGGGATAACCAAGCAGGATAATGGTTTGTTCCTTATCCTTTTCCTGCATTACCTGTTTCATTTCCTTTTGTTCTGGCTCATCAGGCAAGCTAATCCGAGATAATTCCTGCCCCTTTACCCCTGCCCATATCCTTTCAACCCTTTGCCGTATCTCTTGTGCCTTCACATCACCAAACACAGATAGTACCATATTCCTTGACTGGCAAAATCCCTGATGAAAGGCAATCAAATCATCCCGTTTTAATCCCTTTACCGATTCCCCTGTACCAAGGCTGTTATAACGATATGGATGATTCTGCCACATATTCTCTCGCAAAACCCTCACCGCATAATTAAACGGGTCATCATCCTGTGATTTGATTGCAGCAAGGACTGTCGTTCTCTCCTTTTCCAGTTCATCTGCAGGAAAAGATGGGTTAAGCAAGACATCTGAAAGCATATCAAGCCCCAGCTCAATATCCCCTTTTAACACCTTCACCGAGCAGCCAAAGCTGTTATTTCCCCCGTAGGCGGTAATAGCACCACCCCGTGACTCTATCTCTTCAGCTATCTGTTTGGCCGTGTGTCTTTGAGTACCCTTAAGCATCAGCTGCTTCATAAGGTTACATTCCCCTTCCTTGCCTTTTTCTTCAAACAACACCCCTCCCTTAAACACCGCCTGAATGGAAACAATTGGCAGACTATCATCCTCACGAATCAATAAAACTAATCCATTGTCAAGAACAAATTTTTGAATCTTTGGCTCTACTTTTACTTGTATGCTTGGATTTATTGCCTCTTCTTTAATCTTTGGCTTTAAGATACCCATCGTTAGATTATCCTCACAAAGGTATTGTTTGGCTACGCGAATAATATCATCCTTAGTTACCTTGACTACCCCTTTTACATAATCCTTATTAAAGTTGATATTCCCACAAACATACTCATTAGAGGCAATGTCCGCAGCTTGAGATTCCACTGTTTCCTGAGAAAAGATAGAGGAGGCAATAACCATTTGTCTTGCCTTTTCCAGCTCCTCATCGCTAATATCCCCTTGAGCCAATTTTTTTATATTCTTCCAGATAGCTTCCTGAACCTTTTGAAGATTTTCCGGCTCAAGGGTAGCATTAATCCCAAAAAGCCCTGGATATTGCGGTGTATATGACCAGGCATCGATTGAATATACTGTCGATTCTCTCTCTCGCAAGTCTTGATAAAGTCTGGATGATTTACCAGACCCGAGGATAATAGCCATAACATCCAAGGGATACAGATCCTTGCTTCTGATATCCGGAATATGGAAAGCCATTTCTAAGTATGCTACCTTTATATTCTTCTCATCCTCAAAGGATCGTACGCCAATTTGCGTAAGCTCTTGAGGAATATATACTGGAGACATTGATGTTCTCTTTGCATCCTTAAAGTATTGCTTTATACTTGACAGCATCCTGTCGCTCTTAAAATCACCAACAATAGAGAGTATCATATTGTTTGGCACATAAAATCGCTGATGATATTTCAGCAGATCATCCCTACAAATTTGAGAAAATAATTCCTTGTACCCAATTATTGGATATTGATATGGATGATGAGAGAATGCCTCCTGCCATATCTTTCTTGAGAGGTATTTGTTCGGATCATCCTCGCACATATCCATCTCCCTTGAGATAACATCTTTTTCCTTTTTCATTTCTGTTTCATCGAATGTTGAATTCATGGCAGCATCAGCTAATATGTCCAGACCAATTCCAACCTTATCTGCCGGCATAACCATATGATAAACCGTTCTATCCATAGAGGTATATCCACCCATATCACCCCCGGCATTACTCACTTCCCGTCCTATATCCCCTACCTTTCGGATTGAAGTACCCTTAAACAGCATATGCTCCACAAGGTGAGATATTCCACTTCCCATATATTCCCCTTCATGTATGCTGCCCGTCTTTACCCATAATTGCAGGGCAACAAGTGGGGCAGTATGTACCTCCTTGAGAACAACCACAAGACCGTTATCCAATACAAACCTCTCTGGTTCACCTGCATGGATTGGTTGAGAGAAGAATGCTGATATTGTTAGAGATAACAATATAATTCTTATGTAATACATTATGTTTCCTCCTTTGGCAGATAAAGACAAGATAGTTTTGTCACCGCGAATCTCTCTGTCATTTCGAACTACTGTGAGAAATCCTTGTCCCGAACTACTGTGTGAGGGATCTTATGGATAAGATCCCTCAATTGAGTACTCCTTGGGATTACTACCCACACACCACAACGCGATGAATATGATGTTTCAACCCCCAGAAGTTTTTATCGTATCACCCCTATTTTACCTGTTTTCCTATTCCCCACAGGATCAGTGATGAGGTAAATGTAGATGCCAGAGGCTATCTCACATGAAAAAGTCCATACCTCCTCATCCGTGCCATTGGTATGCTCAATCTCCTTGACCAATTCGCCAGCTATGTTGAAGATTTTTATGGTTGCATGAGGGGTTAGTCCTTTGAAGTGTACTTGCTGACCAAGACAGGGGTTGGGGTAGACAAATGTAAGAGTAGGCATAACTGATCCCATCAGGACATAGTAGGAGAAATGCGAGACATTGGCATAAACCAGACTATTTGTATAATCTATCCATGAATTTTTAACAGGCCACCATGTTGCATCTGTCCCTGTCCCTGTTAACCAGCAAATCTTTAACGAAGACACCTGTATTCCTGTCCCATCCACAACACCGTCCTTTGGATTTTCATCAAGATATGGAATAGCAATTCGCACCGTAGCGGTAGTGGTAATCGTGGCATCATGAATCTCAAACCTGCGTAATGTGCCTTTTATGCGATTTATTCGGGTATCTGCATCGTTCTTCGTATTGGCAATAATAACTATGGGATCATCAGAGATGCCAGAGGTATCTATCTCAATATATCCTGCACCAGTAATTGCACCTGTATCAATCTCCACCCTTGTTTTACCATCACCTGCAATTAGAATCCCAGAACTACTACTGCCTAATAGCTCAATAATAATTGTTGTCCCTCCCTGAGTAGAGCAAGGAACAGAGGTTGTGCCATTGAGTATCTCAATACTTCGTGGTGGATTAAAATCAAAATTCAGGGTTGTTGTCCCTGTACCTTTTGCCTTGAGTTTAATAGTAAGTACTGTCCCTGTGCCTTGTGCAGTGCCAGAAATTAATCCTACCGCATAGTCAATCGTGCCACTAACATCATTAAATCGGGACACAATTGGACTGCCACCTTGAAGGAGTAAGCCCTGAGTAATTCCAATTACTTCCAACCTATTCGGGTCAAAGGAAAGATACACACCCACAGAATCAAAATCTGGTGCATGAAGTAAATCAATATTCACATCAAATTCATCACCCATTTTAACCACCTTCTCTTGCTGTACTACCTTAAGGATAGGGGTAGTGAGGATATTCACACTATTACTTAAGGTTAATGGTGGAGCAAATAGAGGAGACCGTTGTGAAGGAGTAGCCTTAAGGTAGTTTGACTTAAAATAGCCAAAGTCCATCAGACTAACCATACCATCTCCATTAAAGTCAGCGTTTATATAGCCATCCCTTGTATGTGTTCCTGAGTCATTCCATCCTGATGAACTTGTCCCGCATGGTGAACTTGTCCCGGAGAGAAATGCCGATTTAAAGTACCCAAAGTCTATCAAATCTACACTACAATCTCCATTTACATCAGCATTTAGCAGGGTAAGGATAGAAAGTGTAGTTTTTGTTCCAACAGTTATGGTTACACTACCCCAATACCTTGTGGATGCACCGGGTGCATAAGCAGATATTTTCTGATAAATCATGGGTGATATCTTCTCAATTAAGAAGTAACCATCCTTATCTGTAATAGTCCCTAAATCAGTTCCATCAATTGTTACCTCAATGCCCGAAGGTGTCTTTCTTCGAATGTCAAATTGAACGAATCCATCCAGACTTCCATAGAGAACATCCGTTATAGGCACACTTCCTTCAATAATAGCAACAGGCACAGAACCAGCCCCTTTGAGAATTACAGTATTTCTTGGTGGATTAAAATCAAAGTTCAGGGTTGTTGTGCCTGTTATTGTTTTTGCCTTAAAGTTAATGGTAAATATTGTTCCTGAACCTTGTGTAGTAGTTCCAAGCAACACTACCGCATAATCAATAGTACCATTATCATTGTTAAATTGAGGCATAATTTGACTGCCACCTACAGGAAATGCCCCTGGAGTAAGTTTAATAACCTCCAACATATTCGGGTCAAAGGAAAGATACACACCTATAGCATCAAACTCTGGCACCTTAGATAAAATAACATCAACGCTAAAACTACTTCCAATTTCAGGAGTAACTGGTGAGATAGTCAGCAGGGTATCAGTTACACTAACGCTTACGGTAGCACTACCACTGGCTTCCATATCATCAGTTACTGTCAATTCAAAAGCATAAGTTCCAGCTTTCGTAGGGGTAAAGATTATGGTTGATGTGGTACCCGAAATAGTACCATCAATTTGTTTCCAGAAGTAAGTTACAGGATTACCATTTGCGGCATAGCTTTTAGTCCCATCTATCGTTACTGAATCATTTACCTTTACCGGTCGCAGAGGGGCAGAAATAATAGCCACAGGTGGGTATGGGGCTAGAGTGCCATGATGAGTTATTGAGCTTGAGCCTATTGTAGTTGTAGTGGTATATGAGTAATAATTGAGCTTTGTTAAACTTAGAGTGTGACTGCCTACTTGCAGAGATAATTCTGCTGGTGTAGTTGTTCCTATATTTGAGCCATCGATGAATATACTTGCACCTGTTGGATTAGAGGTTACGCTGAGTGTGCCAACTGAATATACCAGTAAAGTAGCAGAGATAGAAGCTGGTGAGCTTGAGCCTATTGTAATCGGAGTGGTATAGGTACAATAATTGGGCATTGTTAATGACAGGGTGTAGCTGCCTGTTTGTAGAGATAATACTGCTGGTGTAGCTGTTCCTTTATCCACGCCATCGATGAATATACTTGCACCTGTTGGAGTAGAGGTTACGCTGAGTGTGCCATAGCATGGTGTTAGAGTGCCATAAATCTGGGTTATTGAACCTATATTTATTGTAACTGTAGCGGTGCAGGGATCATAATTGGGCTTTGTTAACAGCAGGATGTAAGTTCCTGCCTCTAATGATAATACTGCTGGTGTAGTTTTCACTTTATTTATGCCATCGATGAATATATTTACACCTGTTGGCGAAGAGATTACATTGAGTGTGCCAGTAGTAGGTGGCGGTGTCGTTCCATATTCATAAGCCCCCATATCAACAGTGCCTCCGATTATCCTTGCCCTGCCATCTTTATCGGTTAAAGGAATACCCGGAGCAGTGTTCCAGCCTTTATTAATGCAGGGAGAGGTTGAGGCAAGATGGAAGTCAACACCTCCAATAAATTGTGGATTGGCAGAGATGTCGGTCGTTCCTGTGCCACAGCCATAATAATTTGCAGTTAACCCATTCCCCCAGACATCGTTAAAATCAATGATTGGGGTACCATTTGTTACAACACGAATACCATTATAACTTGAGCTTTTTGTCCCATTCTGGACAATGATATTGTTATAAACATTTGGGGAGGAAGAAATACAGTGAATGCCAGAATAGCCATTCCATGAAATGAGATTATTGGTGATGGTAGAGGTGGAAAATTTTTCAAGATAGATGCCATTAAACAGGTTATTGTTAATAATATCATTGGTCATCAGGGAAAAGGAATTATTGCATCTAATACCGTGCCCAGAGCTATTCCTGATAATAGAGTTTTGGATTGATGGTGAGGCAGAAATGCAGTAAATATTGGTAGCGTAAGTATTCCTACCACCATACTCTACCACTACATTCCTAAGCAGGCTTTCATCATCACTGTAATTATTAAAAAGGATACAACCCCAGTAGCCTGCGGTATGGGTTACCTGATTAGAGGTAAATAAAATGGTTCCCAAACTGCCATCAGCTATCAGTCTACCTTTTTCAGTACCAACTGTGCCGCCAATGATTAAGCATGTATTTTGTGCAAACCTTACCTCTACGGTTGGTTCAATGGTCAGTGTCGGAGTGCCTGCACCCATGACAGAGACATTACCTCCAATAACATAGGGTACTCCATTGCTCGCCCATGTTTCAGAGGTATCTATAGTCTCGCCAAGCAGATAGATAGCATTAAGGGTGTTGTTCGAACAGGTATTGTTATATACCTGACGCACTGAATTGGCTCCTATGCGAACAGGATACGATTTATTGTCTGTTATGGTATTGGTGGCAATAAGAGGAGAAGAATTAACAACAGCACAATAAATGCCATAATCGTTGCCAGTAATGGTAGATGCAGTAATGGTAGGGTCGGAATCGCCTTGAAGACAGACACCATGAGACCGATTATTCTTGATAAGATCATTGCTTATCAAAGGAGAGGAATTATTGCATCTGATACCATACTGCGAACTGCTTCCGATGATAGAGTTTTGAATCTTGGGGGAGGCATTAACGCAGTAAATATTGGTACCGTAAGCATATCCACCATACTCTATCACTGCGGTATCAAGTATGCTGTTATCATTACTGTAATCCTCAAAATAGATACCACCCCAATAGCCTGCGGTATGTATTGCCTGATTAGAGGTAAACGAAATGGTTCCCAAGCTGCCATCAGCCATCAGCTTGCCTTTATCATTAATGCCTGAGCCACCAATGATTAAACTCGTATTTGTTGCAAACATTATCGTTACACTTGGTTCAATGACCAGTATTGGAGTATCTGTACCTTTGACAGAGACAGTGCCTAAGATAACATAAGTATAATCGAAATTCTTCCAGATTCTATTATTTGTTATATTTCCTCCCAATATATCAATCCTCTTATTGATATTGCCATAAATGACATTATTAAAAAAATCAGTATTGGGCGAGATCCTCATAGCAGTGGTATTGGTGGCAATGGTATTATTCTCCATCGTAGGCTGTGGACCGCTATCATTACAATAAATGCCATAATTGTTTCCGGTGACGGTATTTGTAGCAATACGCGGTTTGGAACTACCTTCAAGATAGATACCATGAGATGAGTTATCTTTGATAATATTGTTGATTATCTGAGGAGAAGAATTATTGCATCTGATACCATGCTGTGAACTACTTCCGATGATAGAGTCTTGAATTGTAGGGGAGGCATTAATGCAATAAATATTGGCATTGTAATTATATCCACCATACTCTACCACTATATTTTTTAAGTTGCTTTCATCATCACTGTATTTATCAAAATAAATACAACCCCAGTAACCTGCGGTATGCCAACCCCAGTAACCTGCGGTATGCGTTGCCTGGTCAGAGGTAAAGGTGATGGTTTCTGAACTACCATCAGCTATTAACTTGCCTTTATCATTAATGCCTGAGCCACCAATGATTAAACTCGTATTTGTTGCAAACCTTACCTCTACACTTGGCTCAATGGTCAGTGTCGGATTGCCTGCACCTTTGACAGAGACAGTGCCTAAAATAACATAAGTATAATCGAAATCCTTCCAGAATTTATCATTTGTTATATTTCCTCCCAACAACTCAATCCTCTTATTGATATTGCCATGAATGGTATTAGTAGAAAAATCAGTATTGGGTGAGATCCTCATGGCAGTGGTATTGGTAGCAATGGTATTATTCTCCAACACAGGCTGTGGACTATTATCATTACAATAAATGCCATAGCTATTATTGTTGGTGATGGTATTTGTAGCAATGCGAGGCTTGGAACTACCTTCAAGATAGATACCATGAGATGAGTTATCTTTGATAATATTGTTGATTATCTGAGGAGAAGAATTATTACATCTGATACCATGCTGTGAACTACTTCCGATGATAGAATCTTGAATTGTAGGGGAGGCATTAATACAATAAATATTGGCATTGTAATTATATCCACCATGCTCTACCACTATATTCCTAAGCCAGATACCATCATCACTGTAATTATCAAAAATAATGCCACCCCAGTAGCCTGCGGTATGTATTGCCTCATCAGAGGTAAACGAAATGGTTCCTGAACTACCATCAGCCATCAGCTTGCCTTTAGCATTAATGCCTGAGCCACCAATGATTAAACTCGTATTTGTTGCAAACATTATCGTTACATTTGGTGCAATGACCAGTATTGGAGTATCTGTACCTTTGACAGAGACAGTGCCTAAGATAACATAAGTATAATTGAAATCCTTCCAGATTCTATTATTTGTTATATTTCCTCCCAACAACTCAATCCTCTTTTTGATATTGCCAGAAATAGTATTATTAAAAAAATCAGTATTGGGCGTAATCCTCATAGCAGTGGCATTGTTGGCAATGGTATTATTCTCCAACACAGGCTGTGGACTGGTATCATTACAATAAATGCCATAACTATTATTGTCGGTGACAGTATTTGTAGCAATGAAAGGGTTGGAATTGCTTTGAAGACAGATACCATGTTGTGAACTATTCCTGATAATAGAGTTTTGAATCGATGGTGAAGCAGAAATGCAGTAAATATTAGCACCGCAATTATTCCCACCATACTCTACTACTACATTATTTAAGTAACTTCCATCATCACTGTAATTATCAAAATAGATGCCACCCCAGTAACCTGCGGTAGTTGTGCCGTCAGCGGTAAAGGTGATTTTTCCTGAGCTGCCATCAGCTATCAATTTGCCTTTATCATTACTGCCTGAGCCGCCAATGTATAAGCTCGTCTTTGTTGCAAACCTTATCGTTACATTTGATGCAATGGTCAATGTCGGGGTATTCGTCCCCTTGACAAAGACATCACCAGTGATAATATAAGATACTCCATTGTTCACCCATGTTCCAGAGGTATCTATAATCTCGCCAAATACATAAATGGCATCAGGGGTGTTACCTGAATAGGTGTTGTTAAATACCTTACAGACTGAATTGGCTCCTATGTAAACAGGGTAAGATGTGTTGTCGATTATTTTATTGGTGGTAATGGTAGGAGAAGAACCATTGCCACTACAATAAATGCCATCATTGTTTTTAGTAATGGTATTCGTAACAATGACAGGCTTGGAAATGCCTTCAAGAAGGATACCGTGAGATGTGTTATTCGTAATAATATTGTTGGTTATCTGAGGAGAAGAATTGTTGCATCTGATACCATGTTGTGAACTACTTCCGATGATAGAGTCTTGAATCGATGGTGAGGCAGAAACGCAGTAAATATCAGCGTCGCAATTATATCCACCATATTCTACCACTATATTCTTCAAGTAACTTCCATCATCACTGTAATTATCAAAATAGATGCCACCCCAGTAACCTGCGGTAGTTGTGCCATCAGCAGTAAAGGTGATTTTTCCTAAACTGCCATTAGCTATCAATTTGCCTTTATCATTACTATCTGAGCCACCAATGATTAAACTCGTATTTGTTGCAAACATTATCGTTACATTTGGTTCAATGGTCAATGTCGGGGTATTCGTCCCCTTGACAAAGACATTACCGGTGATGAGGTAAGGACTGTTTGCGGCTGTCCAGGTGGTATTTGTGCTAATTGTACAACCAGAGATAATAGTTTTGGCGGTTACATATGGTATTGCTGTAGCCGTAAATGTTGCCTGCATAACACCCTGTGCTTGAACACAATATGTACCTGTGTTTGCACCGAGTTTCAGAGTCGTTGTTGCCATGCCATCTGCATTTGTAATGCTTATCGTGGCAGAAAGGGTGGCTGTGGCTGGTGAGGTAACTATCGTCCAGTTGATTGTGTGTCCAATAATGGGATTGCCATAGGTATCGGTTACCTTGACGACAAATGGTGCTAAGGTGGTGTTCACTATACCCTGCTGTCCATTCCCTGAAAATACAGTGGTGCTGGTGGCTATGGTTGGTATTGCCGTTGCTGTGAATGTTGCCTGTACCCCGCCATTTGCTGTTATCTTGTATGTACCTGATTTGGTGCCGAGGGTCAGAATGGTTGTTGCTGTCCCCCCTTCTCCTGTTATAGTTGTGGTTGCGGAAAGACTACCCGGAGATGGGAATGAGGCTATCTGCCAGGTGATAATATGCCCTGAAATTGGTCTATCAAGATTATCTGTCACCTTAACGATAAATGGATTCAGAGTAGTAGTCACCGTGCCACCCTGCCCTTCGCCATCAATAATAATCACCTTCCTCGGTATACTCACCTGAAATGTTTTACTACCTGTTCCTTGATTATTTGCGGTATCCGTTCCAACAACAGAGATAGTTGCCGTGCCATCTAATGTCCCCTCTGTTATCACCGCAGAATAGGTATTTGTGCTATTAATCACAGATGTTAAGGTAGTGGTAATAGTTCCACCACCGCTATTTTTTACTACCACAGTTGGTGTGCCAATTAAAGGTTCATTACTTACAACCGTGATTGTTACTGTTCCTGCTTTAGCCGGATCCGGGGTAGCTGCAATAGTGAAGGTAGGAGCAATAGTATCCATCAGGGTCATCGTAGCAGCAACATCGGTAGTTGTTGCGGTTACGGTTATTGTGCCGAACCAGTCGTGATAGCCGGATTTGGTTAGCGTGATAGTATGTGTGCCAAGGATAATGCCGGTTAAGATAGCCGGGGTAATCGTGCCCGTGCTTGTTCCATCAAGCCAGATGTTTGCACTGGTTGGTGTGGAGGCAACCGAGATACTGCCGGTAATCAGGGTCATGGTGGCGGTAACATTGGTTGTTGTCTCTGTGGATACTGTTACCGTGCCGAACCAGTCGTGATAGCCGGATTTGGTTAGCGTGATGGTGTGGGTGCCAGGGGCAATGCTGGTCAAAGTAGCCGGGGTAACTGTACCTTTGTCCACTCCGTCAAGCCAGATGTTGGCACTGGTTGGTGTGGAAGCAACAGAGATACTGCCGGTAATCAGGGTCAGGGTGGCGGTAACAGGTATTGTTGCCTCTGCCGAGACGGTCACCGTGCCGGTCCAGTCGTAATAGCCGGCTTTGGTCAGCTTGATAGTATGTGTGCCAAGGATAATGCCGGTTAAGATAGCCGGGGTAATCGTGCCCGTGCTTGTTCCATCAAGGTAAATATCAGCTCCGGGTGGTGTGGAGGTTACACTTAATGTACCTGCGACATTTAATTCATCCAGATTGTTTTCATACCCATCTGTAAGTGAACCAATACCATCCGAGACACTAAAGTAGAGGTCATAGAGTCCCAAAGGCTGAATTTCAGGGGGATCCCAGGCATAGCTGGCAGTATATGTGCCATCCCCACCTGTAACGACCAGCCCGGCTTCACCATGCTGTTTATTATCTACCAGTATGGTTTCTGTGCCTTCCGGGCTTTTTACCTTGAAGGTAATGGTAAGTGAGCCAATAGCTGGTAAATCCGCATCATAGAAGGTGGTAGAGATAGTAGTTGTGCTGGTCCCTTGCCGATTAATTGTAGAGGGAGTTACTTTAGTTGTTCCGGTAGCTACTTCTTGAGGGGACTCAGCCAGTCGAAAATTGGACAAATGATTTAACCAGACGGTAACTGTCTGACTGGCATGGTTGACTATCTGTTGACCTGATACTTGTTCCCATTGATTAATAGTAGTGTTTAGCCGATAAATCCGAAGCCTTGAAGCAGTCCGTGGATCAATATTTTCAGGATAGGACATGGTAAACATAATTGGTTTAGTTAATGTCCCTATAGATTGACCACTATCCTCTGTAGCTTTAATCTCCCGCACTATTGCTTTTAACCCTTGTGGAATCCAAACCTTGCGGTTTTCTTGAGATAATTGATCAGCTGATTCATATTTATCTGTATCTGGTTTATCGTTAGCTATCACCTGAATCCATGGATTATCAAATGTATTGGCAGGTATCGTAATTACTGTGTTACTCCCTGTTTTTAATTGCATCTCTTTATCCGGCTCTTCAACAAGCAGACCATACATACCAGATGCAGGTAATACTATACTTATATCTGAGCAGCTTTGCGTTGAGGCATAAGAAGCAGTAATAGAACCTATACTCGTACCAGAGGTGCTACTTCCGATAAAGATGGTGGATGTCCCTGTTGTCCTGATAACTTTGCCTATGCTACCAATTACTGCCCAGTCGAAGCTTAAGTCCGGAATTAATTCGTCACCCATATTTCCATGCACATATCCTTGAGCAGTAAAGTATTTGGCACATCCGGCTAAAACAGTAGCTGTAGCTGGGGTGATGGTAATTGAGATGCTGCCGGGAATCAGGGTCAGGGTGGCGGTAATATCGGTGGTTGATTCTGCGGTTACGGTTATTGTGGCAGACCAGTTGGAATAGCCGGGTTTGGTTAGTTTAATAGTATGTGTGCCAGGTGTAAGACCAGTTAAAGTCCTTGGTGCAACAGTAATACTTTGGGTTGCTCCATCAAGTAAGATACTGGCACCAGAGGGGATGGAGTTAATGGTAAGCATACTGTAATGGAGAAACATGGTTGTCTGAGTATTTCCTCTAATGGGATTAATTACTTGGATGCCAGTAGGGTCATTATACAGCACCTGTCCATTGAAACTCCTTGTTCCACTTTCTTCATCAGGTATCTGGACTTCATAGACAATAGTTCTATCAACCACAGCACTACCAAAGAATACCCACTTTATTTCTCCAGTTGGCAAATCAAAGGTATCAATTTCCGGTATCGAAGAGATAACTTTCCAGCCTGAAGGTACATATTCCTTAATGATTACCCCATTTGGCTTGTTAGCATCATCTACATTGACAGCCAAACTTATACTTATTGTGCCACCAAGAATATAGGTTAATGGAACACTTCTGGTTGCAGTAATCTGAGTTGTTGGAGTAGTCGTAGCAAAAGCAACATTTCGTTCACCTTCTGAGAGGCAAAAAAAGCATAATATCAAAAACAAAGCGTATCCCTTCCACCTATTTATCATCTTGTGCTCCTTTCAGGCTGTTACGGAATAGGAATTTGGCATGAGATACATACAATATGTTGTTCATATTCCGTAGGGGCATCCTTGCCAGAGGTGCTACCTCCTTGTGGGTGTCCGTATGTTGATTATTCGTTGCATTTGTGACCGTTTGGTGCGTTTTATGGACAGAGCCTGCCCCTGCGAATGTAGGGAGACAAGCCCTGTCCATACGATAACTTTCGTTTCGTAACAGCCTGTCGAAATCTATTTACCATATGCGTCTCTGCGGTGAACGGTTACCAATATTTTTATCATGTGAATGCTTCCTATCTGACAATAGCAAACTTGCCCTTAAAGCTCTTCCCTGTATCGTTATCAATAATTAGGTAGATATAAATTCCACTTCCTACGGTCTTGCCTTCATCAGTCTTAATATCCCAGCACCAGAACCGATTTGGTTTGTTGGTGATTTTCTCAAATACAATTTCACCTGCTATGGTAAATAATTTTATCGTAGCATTAGCTGGTATGTTTTTGAAGGTAATCTCTGTTTCAGACAAACCACAATATGGGTTTGGGTAAACAACTATACTACCATCCAAAATAGAGCCAGTCACTTTAATGTCCTGAGTCAATTGGATAGTTTTTGGATTACCCTTTGAATCATTGTAAAGGATCTGAGCACTTAATCCCTTCATCCTGCTTTCTCCAGCAGGTATCTGAATTTTATAATTAATAATCATATCGCTAACTTGATTACCAAAGAAAACCCACTTTATTTCACCAGTTGACGGATTAAAGCTATTAGCTGCGGGTGTTGAAGAAATAATCTTCCAACCTGAAGGCACATAATCATTAATAATTACCCCATTTGGTCTATTGGATTCATCTATATCTACAGGCAAGGTGACGGTTAAGATCTCTGAACCGATTGCAATGGTATCTTTGGTATCGATAGGCTGAAAGGTTATTGTTGAGGGCACAATAGGAGCTCGTGATGACCGTGGTCCCTTTGCCCAGATATCGATTGCATCAAGAAGGTCAAAATCACCTGCCTCCCCTTTTGCCCATCGGTCAATGTAATTCAGCAGCTCAGAATCGTCAATTTTACCATCCCAATTTGTATCTGCCTCGTGTACTCGGTCAACAACCACTATCCTGTCTCCCATAATCTCGCTGATAACAGGATTACCATCAGGGTCATTATGTATTATCTCGCCACTAAAAGTTTTTGTTCCAAAAACCTCATTATCTGGCATTTGCACATAATAGGTGATAGTTCCATCCACTACATCATTACCCGCAAATATCCACTTCACCTCTCCAGTAGAAGAAGCAAAATTGGTATAACCAGGATTTGAAGATGTTACTATCCAACCTGACGGTACATAGTCTTTGACAATTAATCCATTTGGCTTATTTGATTCATCTACATTAATAACAATACTTACCTTTGTTAGTGTACCCTTAAAAGCTATTGATGGAAGTTCTCTGCTTGCTGTTACCTGAGTAGATAGAGGGGTAAGCGTTCCGTGGGTATAAATGGTTTGTTCAGCCAATACTGTTACTGTCCCAAGCCAGTCGTAATAACCTGGCATGGTTAGCTTGACGGTGTGTGTGCCGGGAATAATAATAAGAGTTACTGGAGTAATCATGCCCATAGCTACTTTATCAAGGTAGATATTAGCACATTGTGGATTAGAGGTAATAGCAAGAGAACCGTTGATTGACATAATCGGTATAAATTTTTGGATGCGATGATTACCGGTATCAGCCACATAAATATTGCCGGATGAATCAACGGTTACTCCACGAGGAGTGTCAAACTGACCATTACCATTTCCAGAGCTTCCCCATTGGGTGGTAAGGCTTCCATTAGGGGTAAACCTCTGAATACGGTGATTACCAGTATCAGCCACATAAACATTGTCGGATGAATCAACGGCTACTCCAAAAGGCCAGTAAAGCTGACCATCACCATTTCCAGAGCTTCCCCATTGGGTGGTAAGGCTTCCATTAGAGGTAAACCTTTGGATGCGGTTGTTAATAGTATCAGCCACATAAACATTGCCGGATGAATCAACGGCTACTCCATTAGGAAAGCCAAACTGACCATTACCAGCTCCAAAGCTTCCCCATCGGGCGATAAAGATTCCATCAGAGGTAAACCTCTTGATGCAGTGGTTATCTTTATCAGCCACATAAACATTGCCGGATGAATCAACGGCTACTCCACGAGGAGTGTCAAACTGACCATCATCAGTTCCATAGCTGCCCCATTGAGTAGTAAGGCTTCCATTAGTGGTAAACCTCTGGATGCGGTTGTTATCAGTATCAGCCACATAAACATTGCCAGATGAATCAACGGCTACTCCAGAAGGATAGCTAAACTGACCATCACCATTTCCATAGCTCCCCCATTGGGTGGTAAGGCTTCCATTAGAGATAAGCAGGGTCAGAGTGGCGGTAATATCGGTGGTTGATTCTGCGATTACGGTTATTGGGGCAGACCAGTTGGAATAGCCGGGTTTGGTTAGTGTTATGGTATGGTCGCCGGGGATGATGTTGGGTAGGATGGCTGGGGTAATGATGCCTGTGGCTTCTTCGTCAAACCAAATGTTGACACCAGCTGGTGTGGAGATAACCGAGATACTGCTGATAATCAGGGTCAGTGTGGCGGTAACATCGGTTGTTGTCTCCGCGGTTACGATTACTGTGCCTGTCCAATTGGAATAGCCTGTTTTGGTCAATGTTACTGTATGTGTGCCGGGAATAATGCTGGTTAAGATAGCTGGGGTAACCGTGCCTGTGTTCACTCCGTCAAGCAAGATGTTGGCACCAGCTGGTGTGGAGGCAATTGAAATACTCCCCAGCAACTCTATCTCCGCACTAAAACTCCACATTGGGCTTGTAGAACAAGCACCATAACTATCTTTAGCCACTATCTTCCAATAGTAGGTATTGCCGTAACTGAAGGTACCTGGATTATAAAATGTCTCTCCCTGAATAGAATAGATTAATGGAGGAATAGTTGAAGTTCCAAGGTAAATATCATATGTTACTATATCTTTTATGTCTGGATCACCACCTGTCCAACTTAATGTTTTATCAATGAATTGGTCAACAGAACCATTTGAAGGCCAAGGATTGCCAGGGATGTTAGGAGTATTATTGGGAGTGCTTACATTTGTTTCGTTTGAATAGACGGAATCCCCTGACTTGCTATATGCCCTCACCCGATAGTAATAAGTGGTGTTTCCACTTAGTGTTGTATCATTATAAGATGAGGCATCAGTTTCGATAATCTGGTTATAGGTATCTTCAATATCTGTCTTACGCTCTACTTTGAAGGCTATCTCATTGTTTGAATTATCTGTCCAGGAAAGACCTGTGCAAGTACCAGAAATATCTGTAACCAAAAGATTGTTCGGTGCATTTGGTACGGGTTCTATTTTAGTTGCAAAACTCCGCATTGGGCTTGCAGAGTAAACACCATAACTATCTTTAGCCACTATCTTCCAGAAATAATAGTTAAAATAGGTTAAAGTTCCTGGAGTATAAGTAGTCTCTGTCTGTCCCGAAGAGACCAAGGAGAGATTAGTGCTGCTCCCAAAGTAAACATCATAGACTATGGTATCTCCCAAATCAGGGTCATTACCAGACCAGGTTAAAGTTACATCTACAGGTTGGTCAATAGAGCTATCAGAAGGGAGCAAATTGTCAAGAGACGGAGGGGTATTTGGTGTTTTAATCTGTAATTCTGAAGAATATTCATAAGGGATACCATTATAAAATGCCCTAATTCGATACACATAGTTCGTATTGCCTATCAATCCTGAATCCTTATAAGAGGTTACATTTCCTGTTACAGTACCAACTTCACGATAAATTCCCTCAATTCCAGTTTTACGCTCAATTCTAAATTCGGATATATCAGCCGAATCATAACTCCATACGAGAATTACCGTATCAGGAAAAGCCGAACTCACATTTAACTCTACAGGAGGCTTTACAACCTGGTTTTCTGTTGTAAAACTCCATAAAGGTGACGATGTACTTGTGTTACTGTCAAAGGCAGTTATATACCAGTAATATGTTGTATTATAGCTTAATGTTCCAGAATTAAGGAATATTTCAGATTGCTTATTAGATACAAGTGATGGTAAAGATGTTGTTCCAAAATATACATCATACAAAACATTATCATTATCCACATCTCCCCCCTGCCATGTAAGAACAGGGGTAATAATCACATTTATGCTTTTATCAACTGGCATAGGACTATGTGGAATAATTGGAGGATTGTTTGATTTTATAGTAAAACTACCCTTACTAATACCTTCTGCAAAGTAATTAGTCGCATCATATCCAATTATCTTAACCAAACAATTGCAAGATGAAATCTCAGGTACTGTCCATAAATATGAGCCGCTGTTTGATGTTCCTTTGGCAATAATATTCCATGATTTTCCAGTATCTATGGAGTAAAGAATATCAATAGAAGAAACGCCAACATTATCCATGGCTTGCCACAAAATCTCCTGCTGACTATCTGCCTCCCAAACCTCTCCACCATTAGGCTTGATTATAGAGACAGATGGTAGCGTAATATCTGAGATGCCGAAATTCCTGGATATTGCTGTAGCCACATTTCCAGAGGTATCATAAGCAAGGATCTGGATTTGGACAGAATCCGAGGTAATATTTGGCATTTTCCATTCATAGGCTCCATTATTGCTTATACTTGTGGTAATATTTGTAAATGTACCCCCACTGTCTATAGAATATCTAATTGTAATAGTTGCTACCTTAATATTATCAGAAGCATTCCAGGTAATAGTATAAGTTGAACCAATGGATAGAGATTCTCCACCTGTTGGAGTAAGTAAATTAACAATTGGTGAGGCTGTATTACCTATAGGGGCAAGGGCATCAGCATGATTGTGGAAGACCTCTTGATGCCCACCATAAGAAGATGCCCAAACCGTATGTATCTGGTCATTTTTAGAGATTGTGGTATTACTGCTATGGTCTTGTACATTTTGACTCTCTGTATTAAGCTGAATAGTAGAAGACCAACCTTGCGGTGTCTTTCTTTTATACATAAGCCTATATTTATTCCCGCTCACTTCCCATACAATATGAGGATAACCTAAAGAATCTACCATAATAAAAGGTCTGCGAGGATACTGTCCAGAAATTCTATCTGAAACCTCTTCTGGGGAAGACCAATTGTAACCATCATAATAACTGTATAAAATCTGGTTAATCTGAGGTGACCAATGATCATAATACCAGACCATATGGAGATGATTATTGTTGTCATAAGCAAGATCAATTTGCCCCCTTGCAGAAGTGGTTACTGTCATAGGGCTGGACCAAGTATTTCCATTCCATTTAATGTAGGCAATATTCTGAGGATCAAAGTAATAAGCCAGATGGAGATTGTCGTTTTTATCCAAGACGATAGAAGGCCATGAACCCCCACCAGTCGTTATCTGGGCAATTGCCGACCACTGTCCAGTGTTATTTTTGCTACGGTGATAGATGTTTGCCTGACCAGTAATTGTGTTATCTGAATTCCACGAATAACCATCTCGCCACATAATATGCACATTATTTGAAGAATCTATAGCAATCTTAGGCATTCCTGACGCAGTCTGCTCTATATCCTCGCCTGTTAAAATCCCCTCTTCAACCACAGATAACGAATTATTACCATCATCTCCCCCAATCACATAAATCTTATTTCCAATAACCTCTGAAACTGCCCATGCACGAGCAGTAGACATAGAGGCATTACTATTCCATCTATCAGTTGCAGGGTCATATCTTTCAACAATATTTAGATAATTCGATTCTCCTCTTCCTCCGATAATATATATTTTTCCATTTATCACCTCAGCCACAGCCCCCATGCGTCTGGTTGGCATAGAGATTTTAGTACCCCAGGAATTAGTAGAGGGATTATATACCTCAACAGTATCTAATGGATGACCGCCCTCTTTCATCCCACCAAAGACATATATCAGGTTGTTTACCACTGCAACTGCTGGAGCGTATCTTGCAGTTGGCATATTTTCCCTTGTAGCCCAATAGTTTGTAATGGGATTGTATTCTTCTGCAGTGTTAAATGGCAATTCACTTCTGTCTCCTCCGCCTATTGCATAAAGCTTTCCATTTACTGCACAAACACCCATTCTTTTTCTTGGTGTAAGTATCTTTGCACCAGTGCTCCAGCTATCATTTGCGGGGTCATATATCTTTATATCATTATCAACGGAGTCTCCTACTGCATATATCTTGTTATTGATAACCGCTGCCTCACCCTTGAATATACCCCCTCCAGGCAGATCTGTCTTTCTTGTCCAATTATTTGTTGGAACATATTCATAATTATTGATTCCCTGATTACCATCACCAAAGACATATATTTTCCCATTAATCACTCCAGATGCAGCAGAGCTGTTTGCTTCAGGCATATTAACTTTAGTCGTCCATCTGAGGTCAAGTGGCTGGGCTATACTTGATATATTCAGAGGAGCTGTCCATGTAGAACCATTGAAATATGTATAGTAGATGTCATTTTGGTTCCAATAAGTTATTGGTCCATTGAGACCATCAGTCCAGGCAATATGTGGATAGCCGTGAGAATCTACGGCTATCTGCAAATTGCCTATGCCGTGGTAACCAGTCAGATTATGATCAGTCTCCTGTGTTAGACTATAAACAGTAGTTGGCTCTGACCATGAACTGCCAGTAAGCTTTTTGTAAAGTAGTTGTTGTTTGATAACCCGTAATCCACTTATATCATCATCCTGCTCATACTTGTAAACCATATGGAGATTGCCAAGATTATCAGTAGCAACAACAGGATTATTATGGTCTCCGTTTGTTGACGAAACACTGGTGATTTTTTCTGGCATTGTCCATGGTGGTGGAGGAGGCAGAGAAGGATCATTTATGGTAAAGTAGCCATCACTCCAATCCTCATTTACATTTCCATTGAGATCGCTAAGCCCTATCCTTATCTTTATCTTTGTCTCATTTGTTAAAAAACCAGAAGATTCTGGAAGTGTCCATGTATAAATACCAGTAGTATTTGTGCTAATATCAGCTATATGTTCACTCCTATCTTTCCAATATAGCCCAAGGTTCATTCCGCCAATCCCATTAGGGGCAGAAACTTCCCATTTAATCTCCTGCTGTGAACCAAGATTCCATACCTCACCACCATTAGGAGAAAGAATCTTTACACTCGGAGGTGTTCCATTAATAATTTTATATGGTCCAGCTATTGACTCGACTCTATTCATCTCCGTATCCCATGCTACCATCTTTATCTTTAATTGGTCTGTAAGTGGAGCGTCAGAGAGAATTGTCCAGTAGTAAACATTCTGTACGAAATTTGAACCAATTGCAAAACCTGTAGTAATAGTTCCCCATGTTGAACCATTGTCCATTGAATAATAGAAGTCAAGGGATTTTATGCATATATCATCTCTAACTACAAAACCGATAGGACATTTATATCCTGTCCTGAATTTTGTTGCCCACTGCAAGGCAAGGGAAGATATTACAGGTGAATTCTTATCCAGATAATTGATCTCTTGGCTTAAGGTATTGTTGTTAATGTTACTTTCAGCATAATACCCCCCTGTATTAATCCAGGCATCGATATAACTTTTACCTGCCTTAAGATTTTCAAGGGTTACGGTCTGAGAGATTGTTGTTTGGGAACCTGGGGCAAGGTCATAGATAGAGACTCCAACTCTATTAAGGTTTTGTTCTTTGGCACCATTTGATGATGAATAATAGAAGAATACCCCTGCATACGGTGCAACATATGTCCCCTGATTCTTTACTGTTAGATTCAGCGTAACCTGAGACTTAGGGGTGATACTCCCATTCATTACCAAAGATACGGGAATTAAATCTGGATAGGAATATGCTGTTGTGAACCTCCATAAAGGACCAAAGGTCTCCAAACCCTTATTATCCTTAACCCTTATTTGCCAGTAATAGGTTGTGCATGGATCTAAGTCATCGTTAAACTGATAATAGGTTGAACCAATATTTTCACCAAAACCTTTTACACACCCCATATCAGCTGGATCTTTGCCAAACCTGACCACATAATCTACAGTTCCATCAGGGTCTCCTCCTGTCCAGGACAAAGTTGGTCTCCTTGAAACATTAGTAGCTACATCAGAAGGATTTGGATTGTTTGGTGTATATGGAGGAAAATTCACCCTTACTTCAATATCTTCAACATTACTCCATCCACTGCTTCCACTACTGTTATTAGCCATTACACGGTAATAATAAAAACCATTCCCCTTGCCTGTTATGTATTGAGAAGGGACGGTGGTAGAATATTCCTTTATGTTACTAAAAGATGCATCTGTGGATTCCTGAAGGGTATAGCTGGTTGCATCAGTAACATTTTCCCATGAAATAGTGTAATAATTACCCTCTGTGTAACCGCCTGGGTTATAAAGTTTAGGGATAGAAGGTGGCGAGCCAGATGAGGAGATACTAAATTCCCCACTATAACTATATCCTACATTTCCAGCCTCATTGTAAGCAACTATACGAAGTTCACCCTCATCTGTATCAACATTAGGCACAGTCCATGTGTATGTATCAGAAGCTGGTGAGTGAACAGGTACTATTTTTGAAGATATTTTGTTAGCATCAAGCCATTTATTGGAAGTCTGCCACAACTCTACGATAAGATTACCTGCTTTACTGTCAAATACGCTAAATGGCATTTTGTGCTGTGTGCCTGCTTTTAATTCTTTCGTAATGGGCGGCGGAATAGTAGCACTAGGACAGTTATTGTCAACACTGTGCAGAGAGGCAATAAATTTCATATCTATCTCTTTAGTACATATACCTAAGGATCCTTGTAAAGATGCAGGAGTTAATGCACTATCCGGAACATCAATCATGTTCTTAATATTATACCCCAGTGCATTAAAGGTTTCCGTATCTTTAATATACCAGAGCGTTTTGTTGCTTACCACATATACCTTACCACTTGGAATGCCATGGATTAAAGTCCCATCTCTATAGATAACTGGTTCACCAAGAGGCTCAGATATTCTGTCGACGAATTTCCTATCACTCCACTTATATCCCCAGGAAGATAATACTGCTGACGAAATAATATAGTGTTTTTTTCCGTTTTCAATTAAAAACACCCTTGTTTCACCATTTGCCTGTCTAATATCAGGGTAACCAGAAGGAGGAGAGAGTAAATTACCTCCAGTCGGATAACCCTGAATTTCTTCAGACGAGATAGTAATTACCTTCCCCCAATCATATCTCCATGCATTAAAAATAGATTGACCAGGAATATACCTCTTCTTTCCATCTTCCAATACATATATTTTGTCATCAACTGGATTTTTAATTAATGTGCCGTTAGGATGCCAACGGATGTTTGGAGATGTAGCCGGTACATCTAAAATTTCTATTATTGATGATGTTTTTAATGCATTAGAAAATTCAGTAGCATCATAATATCTATCTTTACCCTTGGGGTTTTTGTTAGAATACCAATATTTCTCATTCGGATATTCCCCCCAAACATTTGGATCGTAAACAATTATCCACTTACCATCATTAGAAATCCCCTTAACCACAACAAAATGACCACCACTGTATTCGTAGTACCTACCTTTGTTTTCCTTTGGATCATTAGAGGTATCCCTATAACTAATAGATCCCATGTTCAGAGGACAAATAACAATGTGTCCATTTGCTATAGCATCTTTTACTCCTTTTAATCCGTTTACAATTTGATACTTAACCTTCCATTTATCATTAGCCAATGCTTTTTTTAAATCACCTACGGTAGTATTCCCGCTACCTCCAGATCCATACCCTATTATCTTTCGCACATCTTCCACAGAAATATCTTGCTTCTTGCTAAATTTGATTGCCATAGAAACACATGCCGGCCCACAATTATGTTTTTCATAATCTCCTGTCCCTCCCTGTTGATAATACCAGTCAAAAGATACAGAAATATCATTAGCAAATGCTTGTTTTTGGCATACAACTAATATCCCTATTAACCACAACCCAATCAAAAATTTTCTAAAATTATCCATCTAATTTCTCCTCTTCTTTTAGCAAGAGATCTGGGGTCCAAGAGATCTGGGGTCCAAGAGATCTGGGGTCAGACCTCGACAGGCTGTTACGGAACTAAAAATCAGAGGCAACACCATACCATATATGGAAAAAACCGGGAAAAAACCGGGGACAGCACCAATACTGTTCGGCACGATTCTTGCTTGTGATTTTGGCCAACTGTCGTGTCAATCTTATGATGTCGCGAATAACCTTGCAATATCGTAAATAATCTGGTATACTTTCTTCATAATCAAACTGGG
>JAZDHC010000293.1:0-8368 GCA_043806395.1 Candidatus Desantisiibacteriota bacterium
CATGGTTCAAAATTGTTCACCGCAAGGTCACAGATGATACGGAGAAGAACAACCCCCTAACCCCCTTTTTTAAGGGGGAATTAGGGAAATGCACACTCCTATTTGCTTGTCCGATTTATTACCCTGATTTGAACCATGCCAGATTTTTTTATTTGCAGTGTTTCTATGTTCCTATCTTTATTTTATCAGAACATCTGTGTAATCTGTGGATAAGTTCTTCTCTGTGCCTCTGCGTCTCTGCGGTGAATTCTCCTATCTGAGTAGTTATTCCATGGCTTTAATCCTATCCCTCAACTCCGCTGCTTTTTCAAACTCTTCCGCCTTAATGGCAGTTTGCAACTCTCCTCGAAGTTTCGCTATTATTGTAGCTGTATCATCCTCTACCTTTGGGCTGATAGATACAGTGGCTGGATGTTTTCCAGTATGTCTGGTACTGCCATGAATCTTTCGAAAGATTGCTGGCAACTTTTGCGAAAAGGATTGATAACACTCGCTACACCCAAACTTACCCCGTTCACAAAATCCTGGATAGCTCAAACCACAATTCTTACATCGCAGCTCAACCTCCTGAGGAGCAATCGATCCTGGCTCAACCAATCCACCAAGCAGGTTTGTAATAGAAATCTGGTTTATTGTCAGAATCCCTTTCTCCTGAGCACACTTTTCGCATAGCTGCAAATCCCTTTGCTTGTCATTTATAATTTCCTTATAAAATACCGTAGCCTCATTTTGCTTACATATCTCACAAAGCATCGATAGCCTCCTTACTGATTCCTGACGCGTATCTCTATTTATATCATAAAGAATCGAAAAAGTCAAGTTAAAAAACTGAATAATTCAGCAATTCTCATTCTCTTTTCCCCCTGCTTACACTGTTGTAAACATTACAAACTCTTTGCGTCCTTTGCAATTCATAATAAAAAATTGCTGTGAGGTGTAAAATTTCTTGACAAAGAACAAATAATTTAGTATTATTATAATTCAGTAATACAGTGTGTAGGGGGTGAAAATAATGAGTGTCAATAATTCCTCTGTCTGGCAATTTGAAGATTATATTCGATTTGCCTCTCATCAAAGCAACTTAGTCAGAAAATGGGTTCAAAATCGATTGGTTGTTTTGTATCCCAACCAGTCACAAAAGGCATTTATAGCATTCTTAAATGATTCAGATGAAACGATAGCTTCTTATGCTGCAATCATCATAGGGAATAACTATCCCGGTGATAACGAATGTGGGTTAGCACTGTTAGATTGTTTTAAGAAAAGCCATGGAGATCTTGCTTCAAATTGTGCTATTGCTATAGGCAAGATTGGCTATAAAGAAGCCCTGCCAGAGCTTATTAAACAACTTAATCAAGGGGACACTGATGTGTTGCCAGAGCTAATTACAAGTTTGGGCATAATAAAAAGCCAGGAGGCAAAAGAGGCACTTCTTAACTGTTTCAATGACACCACATTTCTTTCTCAAAATACTGATTGCCGATCTATTCTTTTTAGTGCACTTCTTATTCAAAACGATCTTACCCTTATCCCCATTTTAGTGGAAAGGTATCTTGCTCAATCAATCGAAAATTTATTTGATTCATTTCAAATAGTTGCGAAGGTAGATGATCTGGTCAATTGTTTTAGTGATTATTCTGAACATGATCTATCCATGGTTATTAAAAAGGTAGAAGAACATTTTATGTTGCCCCTTAAAGGTATTTGTGATTGCTCTTCAGGCTGGTTTTCAAAAAAGATAAGCTCGCTTGTCCCTTTAGCAGCAAAACTTAATCAGATGTCGCAGACATTTTTGTTTGAAAATGGCTATTCTTCCGCAGAATGGGAGATGCAAAAAAACAATATAACAAATTTAACCAGCTTTGAACAAGGGATATTAATTCCCCTGTCTTTTCTATCTGCCTTTGCCTCTTGCTCAGTATCACCTAAAGGTAGAGACAAAAAAATGATTTTTAAGGAAGCTCTCTTTTTATTGGCTTGTTATCTAAGAATAAGGCTTGACTGTGAAGCTGAAAGGGCAATAAAAGAAGGACGGGAACAAGCATTCTTGTTTGATACTATCCACAGGGATGAAAAATATCAGGCAAAAATGATTATGAATAGAATCATAGAAAAAGAGAAGGATGTCCTGAACACCCTGATAGAGGTAATACAGAAGCATCCCGATTCATGGAGTGCTGTAGAATCAGTCAATGGCATAAAGAAATTGGCTCAAGAGAATCCAGCAGATGTGATAGAAGCTATTCCTACCCTTTTTGACGGGCTTAAAGATGATAAAGAAGATCTTCTTTGCAATATATGTGCTGATACCTTAAGGATTATTGGTCAACCAATCTTAAGGGAAGTAGATGAGATTTTGAAGAAAGGGGATGCCTCTCAAAAGATATCCTTAATGAAAATACTGGGAGACCTTCCTACCTCAGCATCAATAAAGATTTTGCTTGATAATGCTGATGATCTTTTTGCAAACTTTAATGAGTCTTTTTTGTATTCATTAGAAAAAATAGTCAGTAAAGATGCTATCCCTTTTCTGGAAAAAGAATGGCGACAGGGCGAAAGATATATTCAGGAGGTTTTGCTTTTACATTATGAGGTGCATGGACTTAATCCACCTCATATCAAAAAACTGAGAAAAGAGCATGAAAGTATAGAAAAAATGTTGATCAAAAAATTAGATTCATTTGATGATCTGCTTGATATGTCAGATGAACCTCTACACCTTAAGCTTCGTTGCCTTACATGCTCTAAGGTATACACTTACGAGATAGAAGAGATTTTTTATAACATGGATGGTCCTGGCAATATAAATGAAACAGACAGTAATTTCTTTATTAAAGAAAGAATTGTTTGTAAAAACTGCCAAGCTATTGACCAGTATGAAATTACTGCAGAGGCAAAGATGATTCTTATGGCTGAGAACCTCAAGACACTAATGATAGGTGATGCAGCTAAAAAAAATGGATTGCAATTTGATATGGAAAAGCATAGTAGAATACAATATGTTCGATTTCGGGCTGATAATGGTAAAAAGCTAACCCCATGGCAAGTTCTTTCCCTTTATCAGCAAAGGATCGCTAAAGAGCCAGACAATTATCTCTGGAGAATCCGATATGGAAATACACTTCGATTTATGAAACGACATGATGAGGCTCTTGAGCAATATAAAAAAGCAGTTGAATTAAATAACAGCTCCATCGAGGCTTACAGTAATCTGGGAACAAGTTATGAGGAGATGAATAACCTGTCTAAAGCTATTCCAATATATCAGAAAATACTCGAACTGGCTTCTACACATCATGTTGCTAAAAACGAATGGCAGTTTGTTGAGGAAGCTAAAGAAAGATTAATTGAAATTGGGGTACTAAAGCAACATATCCAACAAAGTCCGCCACTATTAATCTCTTCACCAATAATATCCCAAAAGATTGGTCGGAATCAAAAATGTCCATGCGGAAGTGAAAAAAAATATAAACATTGTTGTCTGAAATAAAGAAAATGCTTGACTATTATAGTTGTTTCGGATATACTTTTATCTTTAATCCTGAAGAAACATTAACGCCGGAAAGGGTGTATAAAAATGGATGGATTTGTAAAATTATTAAATCAGTTAGGGTTTAAGGAAGATGATCCTTCGATTGAGAGAATCGATAACACGAGATATCGTTATTCGCTATTAATAAAAGAAGAGGAGCATCCTTTTCTTGATTATATCTATTTGCCGCAAAATGATACCGCTACTGATGAATTATTCAATATCCACAGAAAGCTTTGAAGAAAAAACTCAAATAATGAAAAAAAGTATATTTGGTATTGATATTGATGAAAAGGCAATACCAATTGCTATATTCAGCTTGTATTTAGCATTGTTGGAAAATGAAGATGTCAAGCAAATAAGCGAAGATATAAATCAGGGTAAAATAAAACTCCCCCGATTAAAAGGAGAGAATTTAATCCATGCAAATTCACTCTTTGACTCTACAATATTTGATAATCAAAAATTTAACTGTATTGTAGGTAACCCACCGTGGGGAGCAAAATCTGTTGTAAAAAACCTATGATTACTTCAGAAGATATGTTGCAATATGTAAATAAATTTAGAAAGCTATTCTATTTCATGGGTATCAGTAGATAAAAAGGCCAAACTGTTGCGAGTGGAGTATACATGGCCAGAGGAAGAAATCATTTCAGGACAGGCCAAGCAAATTGAACTCAAATGGGGTCAGGGAATTACAGGACAGGCAATAAATAAAAGGGTGCCATATGTACTGTCCGTTAAAGATACTCAGTTGTCTACAGAATATGTCGAAAGGGTTCCTGATATCAAAACATGTGCTGCCATTCCAATCAAGGATGCAGATGGTGAGATTATAGGAGCGTTTGCCCTTGAGACGAAAAAAGAAGATGCATTCACCCCTGACGATGTTAAACTGATTGAAGCTGTTGTCAATCAGATACCGGTAGCTATGACAAATGCAAATTTAATGTCTGAACTTCATCAAGCTTATGATGAACTCGAGCAAAAGCGTTGGAGTGAAACTATGGGTGATAGTGTTGCTGCTGCAGTCCACCGAGTTGCAAATATTACTGGAGTCATTCCTTCTGAAATTAAAAACATCAAAGAGTGTATAGAAAATAAAGAGATCAAGAACGAAATAATGAACCACTTAAATATTATTCAGGAGGCTGGAGAACGAATGCTTCACATATCCCGACAGCTCAGTAAGTCTCGCCGAAGAGTTGGTTCTCTTGAGTGTATCCGACTTCTTGAATTTGTGAAAGAGATCGCTAAAAAAGTCAAGATTATTGGTTCTATGCGTTCCTGTGCTGAAAAACAAGCTGGCCGGGAACCAGCAATTGAATACTGGTTAGCTCTCTTCTTCGTTACAGCAAAACATGTCGAATATCTGGCAGAGGATATTGTAAAGAACGATAAGTTGTATGTTCCTTTGGTTCATGCCTTGGTCTCTGCATATCAGTTGGCTTCTAAGGTCTCGAAACTTGTGAATTAAAGAAATTTGACAGCAGGAGTTAGAAATGGTGAAAAACTTATATAAGAAAATTGAAAAAGATATGCTATGGTTCTCAGAGATTCAAAATAATGGACTACCCGAAGATATACTTCTCCATTTCTGGGTAGATATTATCTGGTCTGGAATTACAGGAAAGTATACAGATATAGACAGGGAGTCTGTTTGTTCGTTAGCTAAGGACTGGATTCAAGCCAAATCTTTAAGCAATGAGAGTGTAAGTGTCCGTGATGTATATAATCAATTCACTGCTCTGGATAAGGTAGAACATGAATGGCATCAACGCAGGTTTGATTTATCATTAGTAGTAGACCTTTATGCAGAGGCTTCAGGGACTAACAATGCCGTTGACCCATGGAGAAAATCTCAATTTGAGATATTTAATGGATTTTCTACCCCTGTAATTGCGGATGACATTATTCCCCGTATGGCTGAATTTGGAGCCTTTCTGGAGGCCGTTGATTTTACAATTAAAGATGCACCCCTTAGAACTATCCTTTGGATTATATCTCTTGCTCACTCTCGGATGATATTTATTCACCCTTTTCCAGATGCAAACGGTAGAGTTGCACGCCTTCTTGTAAATGCAATTTTACGCCGTGGAGGGTTCCCGTATATCCCTATACCAAAGGTGAGAAACTCACAAAGTTTTTTACTCGCTTTGCAGGATTCTTTTGTGGGGAATTATGCACCCCTTGTTGATCAATATGCGAATTTACTCAGCGAAAGCCTTCGAGAGGCTGTTACGGAACTAAAAATCAGAGGCAACACCATACCATATATGGGCATCATTGATAGGCTTAACACAATATATTGTATGCCTTTCATGCCGAAATTCCATTCCGTAACAGCCTGTCGAGTGGTGCGTGAGAAATTCTGTGATGTAGATTAATAGATTGTTTCGATTTACCGTGTTAAAGGAGATAGGTAGATTACATCCTCCATTTAGATACACGATTCAATGGCCAACCTTTGACCAAATGGAGGACATCGCCGGAGCCAGGACTATATGCGAATTTTTAGGGGATATCGTGCTCATTGAAAAAGCGATCCTGAACAAAGAGGCATCTGATTTTGGTATCCGATTGCATCAAGGATTCAAGGACAACAGGCGAGATTATCTTAGTAAAGGCTTAGCCAATGGCTATCGTAGTCTTCATCTGATCTTAGGTATAACGATAGCAACACTATCTGGTAGTACGCAAGAGATTCCCTGCGAACTTCAACTAAGGACAGTCTTTCAGGATGGATGGGCTCGAAAGTATCATCTTACCCTATACGGGAAGTCACGAAAATTACGCCGTCGATTTGGAGATAAACTTGCGAAAATGAGTCAACTTCTACATGAATGCGATATGCTGGCTGATGAAGTCGCAACTGAAGTTATGCAGACTAAAGAAGAAAAAGAAGATAGAAAGGGAAACACAGAGACACTTCCTATATTTCTAAAATGATTTATGTTGTAGAGTCGGAAGAAAAAAGACGATTGAGAAATGAAGCAATTGCCTGATTCATCGACATTACAAGTTATTATGAAAAAATTCATAATAGCTGAAAGAATGAATAATATCTTGATTAATACACCAGAATCCAAACAAACCAACTTCCTTCTTTACACTCGATGTTCAAGTTTTTCGATCTGTGTAAAAAACGGACACCCACAAGGGGATGTCCCTACGAAATACGGACAACATATTGTACGCATCTCCTGTCAAATTCCCATTCCGTAACAGCCTGTCGACACAAACCATGAGGGAAAAGCAAATGTTGAAGTCTTTATAAAAGACAAAATTGTTTGACTTACGCAAAAATGTCGATTTTCACGCCTTGCCAGCCAAGCGTCTCACTTATACAGAGAACAATCAAGCTACAAAAAGCAACTAAAGACGGTTGTCCTACCAACATTTGAGAGTTGACACGACCCTACGCACCCTTCAACGAGGGATAAAGCTACCACCTCAATATCCTGTCAACCGCCTCTTGCATCCTTTGCGTATCAACGGTTAATGCCATACGGATATACCCTTCACCATATTCTCCAAAGCCATTCCCAGGTGTAGCAACTATCGAAAACTCCCTTAAAAGCCGCGTAGACATCTCTTCAGAGGTATAGCCTGCTGGTGTGGTTATCCAGACATAAAAGGTTGCCTGCGACTTATACACATCCCAACCCGCCTGTGTCAATCCATTTACCAGAACGGCCCGCCTTTCCTGATACACCTCACGCATCTTTCTTGTACATTCCTGAGAAGAGGAAAGGGCTGCAACCCCAGCCATTTGAACAGCCTCAAAAGCACCAGAATCAAGGTTACCCTTTATCTTCAAGAGACCTGCAATCAAGTCCCTGTTCCCAGCTGCAAACCCTATTCGCCAGCCAGTCATCTGATAGGTTTTTGACAATGAAAAGAATTCCATGCCAATATCCATTGCCCCAAGCACCTCAAGGAAGCTATGAGGGGCATGTTCCCCCTTAGAAAAGGGGGGCAGGGGGATTGTGTTATTATCATAGTACATCTCTGAATAAGCCATATCATGGCAGACAATGATATGGTGTTTGAAAGCAAAATCCACCACCTGCCTGAAAAACTCAAGGGTACTGACTGCCCCTGTTGGATTATTGGGATAATTCAAAAACATTAGTTTTGCCTTGCTGAGTATATCTTGAGGAATATCCTTAAGCAAGGGCAGAAAGTTATTTTCCTTCAGAAGTGGCATTGGATAGGGCACCCCACCGGCAAGAATAGTTGCTGCCTGATACACCGGATATCCTGGCGATGGCACCAGAACAACATCACCCGGATCAATAAAGGCAAATGGAGTATGCCCAATGCCCTCTTTGGAGCCAATAAGAGAAATAATTTCATTCTCTGGATTCAAATCTATGCCAAACCGTCCCTTACACCAGTTTGCTGCTGCCTGCCTGAAGTCAAGACGACCGTTTGATGATGGATAACGATGCGTTGTCGAATCCCTTATCGCCTTGCTCATTGCCTCCACAATATGATCCGGTGTAGGAATATCCGGGTCCCCAATGCTCAAGTCTATCAAATCTGCCCCCTTTGCCCGTTCCTCCTGTTTAAGCTGGTCTATCCTGACAAAAAGGTATGGCGGTAGACTGTTTAATCCCTTAGAGTATTTCGTTTGTTGAGTAGACATGTTTAGTAGCCTCCTATTGTTTGATTTTGACTTATGGTATATTCCGGGACGGTTCATTTCCATTGTTTTTCATATGATTTCTTTCGGGCAAGGGACATCATCTACAGAATACAACCCCCTAACCCCCTTTTCTAAGGGGGAATTTTACACTCTTAACTAACCGCAAGCTTTCAAATAAAGGTGAA
>JAZDHC010000294.1:0-8520 GCA_043806395.1 Candidatus Desantisiibacteriota bacterium
TCCGCCAATTTTTTACTTGACAAAATAATTAATCATATGCTATAATTCAGAAACTATATACCAATATTCACTTTTCTCTAATAGTGACAGAATATTACACACCTATCTAAAATGGGCAGAAAAGCAAATTCCTATCACTAAAGTTTGCCTTGATTATCCCGGTGATAACATCTACAGATGGTCTCTGGGTGGCAACCACAAGGTGAATGCCAACAGCCCTTGCCATTTGAGAGAGCCTGATTAAGGTCTCTTCACACGCCTGGCTTGAGATAGCCATAAGGTCAGAAAGCTCATCTATCACCACAACGATATATGGCAACTGCTCCTTCTTTCTGAAGCCAGCAATATCTCTGACACCTGCCTCAGAGAAGCTTTTATACCTATCCTCCATCTCCCTGACAAGCCACTGGAGGGCGATAACCGCTTTCTTTGCCTCCATAATTACGGGTGTGAGGAGGTGTGGAATGCCCGAGAATACTGCCATTTCAACCCTCTTTGGATCTATGAGCATCAATTTTACATCATCACCAAACCAACTTTACTGGGTATTCTGAAAATACCGGATCTTTGGTTATAAGAAATAGATTCTCTACATTGGCTTGAGCAATTAATAATCGGTCAAAGGGATCCTTGTGGTAGGCAGGCAAATTCTCTAAAGCTAAAACATGCCTTAATTCAATCGGGAAAATTCTTATATTATTTGTTTGTTGCTGACTCTCTATCAAATCTTGCAGTGGTATATGAAGTTTAATCTTGCCCAGTTGTAGTTTGATTTACATCTCCCAGACACTTACCACGCTCAATATTAAATTATTCGTGCTGTCCTCACAAAGATTAAGCACTTTTGAGGAAAGCCTTTCCGGTTCACTCGCCCACCATATAAAAACATGCGTATCCAACAGCAACTTCACATTGCACCTGTCCAAAATTCATCTGGCAAGGGTTCGTCAAAGTCCTCACCTGCCCCAATCTTACCCTTGTTTAATCCAGCAATGCGAGATTGATTAGGCATAGAGATAGAAACTAACCTTACCAGTGGCTTATTGTCTTCAACAATAATCACATCATTACCCTCTAAGGCAAATGATAATAATTCGGGTAATTTTGACTGGGCATCATGAATATCTATGGTCTTAGTAAGCATCTTTTATCTCCTTGTCATTTATTTATAAATTTATGCTATACCTTTTTCTGTACGATAAATGTTAATTAAAATGGTTTCTGTCCCCTACTCTACTATACTATAAAAAAGATGTCCATTTATTGAATTTTTGATATTAATTTTTCGTATTCTTTTCTCCCTATGCTATTAAGTTGCCCTCCCATGAGAACTCCAAAGGTTACCCGTGCTTTTTTCATTGCAGGATTATACCTTACCATCACCTTAAAAGGCGATGTTTGATTGGGTAAAATAGGGGTATATTCAATGAACCGTGAACTCCGTAACTTCTGAGCAGCGAGCAGTTAACTCATAACTTTTTTTGCAAGGGCAGATTTATTCTCGGTATAGATGACTGTGTTCATTTTTTCACCCAAACTTTTTATAGACCAGTATCTTAACTGTTTGTAAATTTTCTTGCTCTATCTTAAATTGAAAACCTGTTGATTTTAGTGCCTCATTTGAGACATCTACTAAAAGGCTTGTTCCTACTAAGGCTATTACTATTCCTCCAATTCCTTTCAGAGTATTTTTATTCTTGCTTTTTCCTTCTTTATGGTGGCAATAGGTGTAGTTATAGTAAATGTTCCCTGATGTCCAGTTTTTAGACCAAAGGTAATCTTGAGTATCGTATTTATCACACCCATACCACTTATAATAACTTTGGCTTGTTTTATAATTATACCAGTATTCGCTTAAGATATGGTCCCATTCTTCTGTCCATCTTTCTTGCTTAAATCCATCAACTGCCAAAATTACTCCGCTACCTACCAGGGCTATTCCTATCCAAGTATTAGCCGTTTTATTCTTGGTTGAAGAAGATTTCTCATAGGTTCTCAACGCCCAACTATCTGTGGCTGTGGCAATTATGGCAATCAACAATATGGTAATCAAAATCTTTTTCTTCATCTTTTTTCTACCTCCAAATTATCTCAAATTCAATCAATACCCCAAATTATTTACCGTCTCCTCCTTTATTTTGTCTGTTAAATGTGTGGAGATTACTTTAAGGGGGTTATTACCCCTATCTCTTTAAATATCTTAAAGTCTTTATCATTGGCTGTGTATATCTTTCTGACCCCAATTCTTTCATTCTAAATAGCTTACCAACTTAACATACAGTTCAGCTCTACTAAAGACAACTACGCAAGTAGAATTTTTACCACTCAAATTCAAGCACAGGGTTCTTGATAGCTGGGTCGTCTGCTTTGATATACCAGTCTCCACCAACTATTTCATCTCTGCTTTTCCATTCAGTTAAACCACCCTTCTTTAGGATTTTGACACCCTTAAATTTTAGACCTGTATGTAGGTCTACATATTTATCATTCTTACCAAGAATCTGGCCTACATACATCTTGGAGGATCCGTAATACAGTTCTACACTTGTTCGTAGATTATCATATCGAGGATGTATCCATTTTGGTTCTGTTGATTCTGAAGAAGACGTAACTGATTTTGATGGAGGTTCTATTAAAACATTTGAAGATTCATTAGTTCTTGTTATTACCATTCCTATTACTAAAAACACTATGCCAACCCAGAACCATTTTTTTATGTTCACTTGCGAAACAACTTCTCGTTTTGTTATTTTTGCTTTGATAGTATCTATTATCCGACCGAGAAGAAGGCTAAAAAGAACTAATCCACCTACTCCTCCTATAATACTCCCAGAATCCTCCATTGATTTTTGCATCCCAGCCATAATAAGCACTATTACAACAAACCACAAAAGGCCAGATTTATACAGTTTTGGCTTCTCTTTTCTCCTTTCTTTAATTTCTTGCTTAATCCTCTCCCTTGCCTCTATTCTTGCCTTCTCCTCTAAATATATCTTCTTTTTTTCTTCTGATGTCAGTTCTACCTTTCTAATTTTCTCCATCTCTTCTTCTAAATCATCTTTCCTTGTTGGTTCTTTCCCTACAATAAAGTCCATAATTTGCACTCACCCCCTTAATATACCGAGAATAAATCAGGCTTAGCAAATTTACAAAAGTTCATATCCTTATAGACCTCCACAAGCAGTTTTATAAAATCGTGCAAGTCTCTGTATGCCATTCTTATTAAATAGGAATAGAGAAATGGGAAGTAAAGAAATGTTAAAGAGGTTCTATGTTCTGGGTTCTATGTTAAGAAACCTGATCCCTTTTCGTATTATGAAACTATTCAAAAATGATTCCCATTTCCCATTTATCCCTTATGAACCTATCCCCTTTTCTCTCCTCATTGAATTAGAGTAAACCAAGATATTTGTATCTATGAAAACAGAACTATCTGCCTTCATAAATTTCCCTTCTGCTTAAACCACCAATTATTCCACCCAAATGGTAACTCTTCAAATTGAGTCTCTTTCTTTTGCCCTCTCCTTTTTCTCTGGTCTCTTTCCTCCACCCAAATAACCCCAATATATCATCTCCAATGAGCCTATATTTCCTGCCAATCTTTGTGGCTGGTATCTCCCCTCGTCTTATCTTTCTCCCTACAGTAACAGGAGAAAGCTTAAGAATCCGAGCTACTTCAGCCGTGGTATAGATTGTTCTTTCTTGAAGTTCCATCATTATCACCTCCAGTTTACCGCTTCAGCTCTTTTATATCAACCAATATCTCTCTTGGCTTTGAGCCATCAGGGGGACCGACTATTCCCTCTTCTTCCATCTTCTCGAGCATCCTGGCGGCACGATTATAGCCTATCTTCAGTTTCCCTTGAATCATTGAGGTTGAGGCATAGCCTGTTAAACCTACAATACTCAATGCCTTCTCATACATCTCATCATCTAACTCTTCTTCCTTCTCTTCAACCCTCTTTTTTATCTGTTCAAATTCAAGTTTCAAATCTCCTGCTCCAATACTTTTATCTGCAACTGATGTTACAAATGTCCCCCGCTGGCGGGGGGTAGGGGGGTGGAGATTTTCTCTATTTTCAATCCCTTTTATGGTAACCTCAATGGCTCTTTGTACATTTTCAATATTATTTAATATTTCATCGTCCATAAATCTTATAACCGTGAATCCTGCATTCTCCAATTCGTTTTGTCTTATTGTATCTTTTTCCATGCTTTCCTCGAAATTATGAGTTATGCCATCTACTTCAATAATGAGTTTAAGCTCTATGCTCATAAAATCTGCTATGTAATTAATAACAGGTCGTTGCCTGCGAAAAGTATAACCTTTCATACTGCCAGCTCGTAAAACAAATTTCCACAAACAAGCCTCGGACTTAGTCATATCTTTACGCAAGGCATTTGCAAGGGGTCGTAAGTTTTTCTGATAGCCAAAGTTATTGGTATTATCTGCTTTCATCTCCACCCCCCTACCCTCCGCCAGCGGGGGATATTGCCAACAGCTGGATAGTGCAAGGCAACCTCGATCTCTCTGTCCCCGCCACGGAGGACATTAGATAGCAACATATCTCTACTGTTGCGTCAACCCTCAACTGCTTGCATCTTGTTCACTTCTTTACTGATACTCGATGTTCAAGTTTTTTTCGACCTGTGCAATTAGAAACAGCGGATATATCTTGATTGCACAGGTCGAAACTTTTTCCCGAACCATGCCTAATCTTTCAGCATCTTTGATATTTTGTATGGAATTTTCTACAATTAGAGGTGTTTATCTGCATAGACAAGTTTAATTTTAATTATAATATACTACATAAAATCTGATTTGTCAAGGTCTATTTCTGAAATCTTAAGTTCCTATCCATTATCTGTTTTGCTTGAGGATTATTTGGATCAATTTTCAAAACACATTTACACATTTCCAAGCATCTCTCAATGTCTCCTTTTTGCTCAGAGATTGCTGCTACATTCAGATATGGTGGTATCCATGCAGGATTTAATTCTATTGCCTTCTGAAATTGAGGCACAGCCTTTTCTATCATTCCTTTATGCAAGTAAGCTGCACCAAGTTGATTACAAGCAAAAGGATTTTTGGGATTAATTGAGATAGCCTTTTGGCAATCATTAATAGCCTTATCATACATTTGATTTTCAAGATACACCTCAGCACGAGATATATAATAATCAGGATTATTAGGATCTATTCTCAATGCCATAGTAATCATATATTCTGCCCTATTGTAAACCTTGTCTTTGCAATAGAAAGCTCCAGAATTACTATACACTTGGAAATATGGGAAATATGGGGACACATCCCAGGAAATATGGGGACACATCCCATATTTGGGAAATATGGGGACACATCCCATATTTCCCATTATTATTCCTTTTTCTTAGGTGGTCTTCCACCTTTTCTTGGTCGCAAATGCCGAGCCAGTAACGCTTCCATCTTATCTAAAAAATCACTAACGCCAAGGGGTCTTCCAATCTTTGTAGTTCGGCGAATAACATCTTCTTCTTCCTGATTTCTACTGCTTACAAACTTAATATAACTTCTTCGTTGCTTTTCATCAAGCCAACTGTCCCCTGTTAATATTTTGTTTGGCTCACCTAAAATATGACTCTTGCCACTTGACCAATCATACTCTTGGACATCTTTTACAAGTCCTGCTCTCACAGGATTCTGTTCTATATATCTACTAACTTCCCACAAATAGGACTCTTTGTCGACTATACAGGAATAATACCTGCTCTCCCACAGTCGTCCTGTTCTGTGATAACGAAGATTGAAATATTGAGTATAACAGAGTGCTATCCCTTGAAGACATTTTCCTAATCCACCCTCTTCTTGAGGAACAAGAAGAAGATGAACATGATTTGTCATCAAACAATACGCCCATACCCAACAATGATGTTTTGCTGCATACTCTTTCAACAATTCAAGATAATACCTACGGTCTTCATCACACAAAAATACATCCTGTCGGTTATTTCCCCGTTGGGTTACATGATGAGGATAATTTAACGCTACTGTTCTTGCAATTCTTGGCATACTTTTATTTTACACCATCCACCTTTCTTTGTCAAGAGAAATATGGGATGTGTCCCCATATTTCCCCCGGTCTTTACGACTATTGTCGTGTCAAGCCTGACATGACGCATGAAAATTTAGGTGTAGTTCCCTCTCCACTACTGGGGAGAGGGCAGGGTGAGGGTTGACACGACACTATCCATATCGGCATAAAATAAATGAAAAAGTAATTGACAGGATTAACCAATAGTGGTATAATTAAAAAAGATGATAAGGTGAAGGCAAGGGAATTAAAAATCGTGAATTAAGAATGGGAGAAGAAGAAAGGTAAGGAGAGAAAAAAATGTTGCTGGGCACATACATACATACATACATACATACATACATACATACATACGGAATCTATTCTAAGTTTCATATTATCTACAATTGCATATAGTGTATTTTTAGGCAGGTTATTGTTTTAACCTGCCTTTTTTGTTTTTTGAGACCATAGTGTAATAAAGGGGAAATGGGGAAGATGGGGAAATGGAGAAAAGTTGGTTAATATATATAGAATCCATTAAATAAGTTGACAATAGAAAAGTGCGGACAGTTTGGTTATATTTGGTGTCAGTGTGATGGTCATTTAACCCAAATGTTAATAAACTTCTCGGATTGCATATAAATAAAAGTTTTGATTCAAGGAGGATTGAAAAGATGTCTACTCTCAACAAAGAATTAAGTAAAAAGGTGGGATTGATTATGTGGTTTGTAGTTTTTGCTGCGATTGGAGTTGGGGTTGTTTCATCCAATAATGCAGAGGCGAATACATTAGGTGAGGCAGTTGATAATACACAATTTGTGTGGACAACCGGAGGAAATGCAAATTGGTTTGCTCAGACTTCTGCTTATTATTACGATGGAGATGCGGCACGAAGTGGTGCTATAGGGGATAGCCAACAGACATATATCCAAGCTACAGTTACAGGTGCTGGGGCACTTACATTCTATTGGAAGGTTTCATCAGAAAGTGGTTATGATTATCTGAGATTTTATATAGACGGTAATAATAAGGGTACTATCAGTGGTACGGTAGATTGGACGAAGATGAGTTATTTTATTCCATCAGGCACCCATACACTTAAATGGGCTTATACGAAAGATGGTTCAGGAATCAGTGGGTCTGATTGTGGTTGGCTTGATAAGGTTGAGTTTATCCCAACAACTCCAGCGATTACTATTCTTTCTGGAAATTATCAGCAAGCAATTATAACTACTCCATTAGCACCGTTTGTAGTTAAACTTACAGATATTTATGCCAATCCAATAGGTTCTTGTTCAGTAACCTGGCAAATAATAGAGCCAGGCTATGGAGCTGTTTTATCTGCCACATCAACTACAACCAATGTTAATGGGACTACTTCTACGATTTTGACCCTTGGTACAAAGACCGGGGCATACACCGTAATTGCTACTGGATCTGGATTAATAGCAACATTTACGGCTACGGCAACGGCTATACCTGTTACAGTGTATAACCCTGATGGGTCAGTGGCAAACTACACGACGATTCAAGCAGGTGTAGATGCCTGCTCGGTAGGTGGCACGGTATCAGTTGCTGTCGGGACTTATACAGAGGAGATTTATATTAACAAACGGATTGCCTTGGTTGGTGTAGGATCGCCGACCATAGACCCTCCAGCTAATGGGAATGCAGTTACTTTTGATGGGACTTCTACAAATGGGGCAATAGTATTTGGGTTCAAGATAACTGGGGCAACAGGAAGTTGGCCAAATGGCAACGGAATACACTGCAATAATGGTGCAGACCCCTCCATCACCAACAACACCATCTCAGGGAATAGTAACCATGGCATCTACTGCGACTACTCCTCTCCGACCATCACCAACAACACCATAACAGGGAATAACTATCGTGGTATCTACTGCTCCTCTTCTTCCTCCCCCACCATCACCAACAACACCATATCAGGGAATCGATATGATGGCATCTACTGCTCCTCCTCCCCCACCATCACCAACAACACAATATCAGGGAATACATACCATGGCATCCGCTGCGATTACTCCTCCTTCCCTATTATTACCAACAATACCATATCAGGGAATAGCTCTAATGGCATCGACTGCTACTACTCCTCCCCCACCATCACCAACAACACCATATCAGGGAATAGCGATAATGGCATCTACTGCTACTCCTCCTCCTGCCCCACCATCACCAATAACATTATCACTGAAAATGGCACAACAAGCTCAAGTTATTATGGTATTTATAATTCATCTGGCCCAATTATCAACTATAACGATGTCTGGGGGAATGGTTCAGGTGGAAATAATAATTACTGTGGTTGTTCTGCTGGATTGTATGACATATCATTCAATCCCCAATTTATCGGAGGAGGCGATTACCATCTGCAGGGTATCTCTTCTTGCATAGACGCAGGCTCAAACACAGCCAGAGGTATCTCTGGAACATCAACAGACAA
>JAZDHC010000295.1:0-14619 GCA_043806395.1 Candidatus Desantisiibacteriota bacterium
CACTTTCATCGTTTTTCATATGATTCCTTTCGGGCAAGGGGACATCATCTACAGAATACAACCCCCTAACCCCCTTTTCTAAGGGGGAATATTGCACTCTCAACTAACCGCAAGCTTTCAAACAAAGGTGAACCGTCCCAATAAGATTAAAAATGAGGGCAGAAGTGTTTCAATAACCCTCTTTATCCTTGTCCAAATTAAAAAAATAACTTGACAAAATTAGAAAATTGAGGTAAACTATATTATATTAATTGGGGAGTCGTCTAATGGTAGGACACAAGACTCTGACTCTTGGCGTGAGGGTTCAACTCCTTCCTCCCCAGCCAAAAGATTATGGCGCCATCGTCTAGGGGTCAGGACACATGGTTCTCAGCCATGGAACCGGGGTTCAAATCCCCGTGGCGCTACCAAAGATAATTCATAATTTTTCTTGAAAGAGGTGTAATCATGCCTGTTTTTTCTCCCTCCTTAGCCATTGGTGGACCAGAGATACCAAGATTAAAAAAAGCCCTTCGAAGACTTCAGATGGGAACCGCAGAGGAATCCATAGGAGCTACTGGATTTCTGATCAAAGAACTCTCTAAGCAACCCATTTCTCCTGAAGTTCAAGAAGTAATGAAGCAGCTTATCAACAGGCTTATTCGGGATTCTCATAGTATGTGTTCAAGTGTAAGGGAAAAATCCATCAGTGAGCTTGGAAAATTGATAAATGAATTGGTAAAATCCAAAGATCTGGAAGGATTAAGATATGTAGCCCGTTCAAGTACATCCCCGGATACCAGAAATCGTGCCATGAAGGAATTGGTGAGGTTTGAGGACATTAAGGGTTTACGATATATTTCTCAATGGGGTAGATATAAAGAGATAAGAAATAGATCTGTTGACGAACTTGCCAAACTTAAGGATATTGAGGGATTAAGATATGTTGCCCAATGGAATATGTATAAAGATACAGCCAATCGGGCTATAAAAGAATTGGAAAATTTAATAGAACGATTGGTAAGATTCAAGGATAGGGATGGATTAAAATGCCTTATCAATACCAGCCGTAATAAGGATGCCAAAAAAAAGGCTATTGAAGGGTTAGAAAAATTACTTGACGATTTGGTTCGAGCAAAAGACATAGATTCATTAAGATATGTTGCTGGCCTTGGAACCAATAGAAATAGACGGGCTCGAGCCATAGAAGAAATAAACGATGTAAAGAGCCTTAAATATGTGATTAGGTGTACAAAAAATGTCTTTCGTGATACATGCTTAAAGGCAGTTGAAGAGCTTGGGAAATTTATTGATGATATAACAAAAACCAAGGATAGAGAATCATTAGAATATCTGGCTGAATTTAGCACAGATGAAATTGTCTGGAAACGATCTATAGAAGAGTTGCATAGAATTAGAGAGATAAGCCATGATGATAGGGTGGCGGAATCACTTCAGAAGATATTGCTACCAAGGGGAACAACATAGACCATAGAGGGACAGGTTGGGTAATACAATGACTATCATCAAACAATATTTATGGATTCCTCTACTTATTCTGGGAATAGGCTTTATCATTCAGGGAATCATGCGAGTAGAATATGAAAAGGTTTACAGCAATGCTGCCTTTATTTGTTTATCCTGCATTGGGATTGAGGAAGCATATTAGATGAACAGGTATCGCCGATTTACTCAAATATGTACTCTTATTCTGTCTAATTGTTATATTCTTTCTGGTCTGAAATATTGCCCTTTTCCAATAATGAATTGTCATGCCTGTCCCTTAGCTGCAACTGCTTGTGCAATTGGCACACTACAACACTTTCTTACCATAGGTGCCTTCCCTTTTCTTGTTCTTGGAATATTTCTTCTAATTGGTTCAACCATTGGCAGGCTTCTCTGTGGTTGGGCATGTCCATTTGGATTTTTTCAGGAGCTTCTTTATAAAATCCCCATCAATAAACTAACCCTTCCACAATGGACAGGTATGTTTAAGTATCTGGTATTCTTAGTATTAGTTATATTATTGCCAATAGTTATACAAGAGCCGTGGTTTTGCAAGCTCTGTCCGGTTGGTGCCTTAGAAGCAGGTGTTCCCCTGTGGATAAAGGATGATGGTATCCGTCAGATGATTGGTCCACTCTTTCACATTAAATTTCTCCTCCTTTACAGCTTGTTATATCTGATGATGATTACAGAGCGACCCTTCTGTCGGATGATCTGCCCGGCAGGGGCAATATTCTCATTATTTAAGAAAATTTCTTTGTTTCGTGTGAGTGGAGTGCCGGATAAATGTATCCCTTGTAATAAATGTACCAGAAGGTGTCCGGCCGGTGTGACCCCTATTTCCAATGATTGCGTAATGTGTATGAATTGTGTTGGGACTTGCAAGAATGTGTTGGCAGGGATGGGGGGAGTTGACCACAAAGACACAAAGGCACAAAAAAGGCACAAAGAAGAGTGTTAATCTATTGCAGGGAACAAATATCATTTGGAGAGATTATTGAATCTGGAGGCAAAAATGATTGAACAAGAAAAGATTGAGGAATTAACGGTTATTATTGATAGGTATCGTGATCAGGAGGGTGCCTTAATGCCACTTCTTCAGGAGGCACAAAAAGTATTTAATTACCTGCCAGAAGAGGCGTTATCTATGATTGGCAAGAAACTGAAAATACCATTGAGCAAGATATATGGTGTGGTAACCTTTTATTCCGCCTTTCACCTCACACCACATGGCAAGTATAGTATTATTGCCTGCCGTGGAACAGGATGTCAGGTTAAAGGCAGCAAGAAAATATTGCATACGATTAAGGAGACTATTGGTATTGCTGAGGGTGAAACCAGAGAGGATTTGATGTTTTCTTTGGATACGGTTTCTTGCCTTGGGGCGTGTGCTTTAGCTCCGGTAATGGTTATTAATAAGGATTATTTTGGGAAGATGACGCCGGAGAAGGTGAAGACAATATTTGGGCAATATGAGGCAGGGTAGGGCAAGTAGCTTGCTTGCATAGATGATAGTCACCCTTACTATGATTATTGGGGAATGGTTATGGCTGGTGGTGTATGGGAAGAGTTTGGAGAAGGTTGAGGAACAGGTGAATATAACATTATCAGAAAAAATCAGGGCATGGTTCAAATCAGGGTAACAAATTGAGCAAGCAAGCAAGTATCTATGTTTCCCTATTCCCCCTTAAAAAAGGGGGTTAGGGGGTATTCCCCCTTAATAAAGGGGGTTAGGGGGTTGTAATCCTCTGTATCATCTGTGACCCTGCGGTGAACAATTTTGAACCATGCCAAACTTTCCAATTGCTGAGGCTGCATGAAAAATAAAATGAAATAGGGGTATTTGCAAATGACAAAATTAAAATCAATACAATCATTTACGGATTATCAAATGGCTATCCAGTCCTCTCTTCAGCAGGGAAAAAGATG
This sequence comes from Candidatus Desantisiibacteriota bacterium, assembly GCA_043806395.1. Classification (GTDB taxonomy): domain Bacteria; phylum UBA9089; class CG2-30-40-21; order CG2-30-40-21; family CG2-30-40-21; genus CG2-30-40-21. The sequence goes on from JAZDHC010000295.1 coordinate 3,415, forward strand.
CATCGCTGTTTGCGGCGGTACAGGGTGTCGGGCATTTGGCGGTGTTGGTCTTATCCCGCTCTTTGAAGAGGAGTTGAAAAGGCAGGGTATTAAGGATGTTGCAATAAAAGAAACCGGCTGTCATGGTTTTTGCGAAAAGGGTCCTATTGTTATCATTTATCCGGAAAGGATATTCTATCAGCAGGTAGGCATGGAGGATGTGGAGGAGATAGTCTCGCAAACCATAGAGGCAGGTAAGGTTGTCGAAAGGCTGCTTTATACGGATCCACTTACCAATAAAAAGATCAGCTATGATTATGATGTACCGTTTTATAATAAACAAAAGCAGATTGTGTTAAAAAACAGGGGTGAGATTGATCCATCACAGATTGATGATTATATTGGCAAGGATGGTTATTCTGGATTAATAAAAGTGTTGACCTCCATGTCTCCTGAGCAGGTAGTGGAGGAAATAAAAATCTCCGGACTGCGAGGCAGGGGCGGGGCAGGCTTTCCAACTGGAGTAAAATGGGAATTGTGCCAAAAAGCAAACAGCAGCGAAAAATATGTCATCTGTAATGGTGATGAGGGCGATCCGGGTGCGTTTATAAATCGAACCATCATGGAGGGTGACCCGCATCTGGTTATTGAGGGTCTGCTTGTAGCAGCATATGCTGTTGGAGCAAGCAAGGGCTATATCTATGTCAGGAGTGAATATCCGCTTGCCATTAAACACCTTGAACTTGCCATTTCTCAGGCTGAAGGGTTGGGATTATTGGGTGATAATATACTCGGCAGTCAATGTTGCCTGCAAATTGAAATAAAAGAGGGGCATGGTGCCTTTGTCTGTGGTGAAGAGACAGCACTCATTGCCTCTATTGAAGGCAGACGGGGTATGCCATCTCCAAAGCCACCATTTCCAACAGAAAAGGGTTTATGGGGCAAGCCGACATTAGTAAATAATGTTGAAACCTTAGCCACTATACCGGCCATTATTCTGGGTGGTGGCGAGTGGTACAGCAGCATTGGTACAGAAAAATCCAAGGGGACAAAAATATTTGCCCTGTCTGGAAGATTGAATAATACTGGGCTGATTGAGCTTCCGTTGGGCACATATTTAAGAGATTTGATTTTTAACATTGGCGGGGGCTTGATACAGGGCAAGAAGTTTAAGGCAGCCATGATTGGGGGGCCGTCCGGTGGATTTATTCTGCCAGAGGAGATGGAGATTGCCTTAGATTATGAATCCTTAGAAAAGGCAGGGGCAATGATAGGCTCCGGAATAGTTGTTGTGCTGGATCAGGATAGTTGTATGGTTGAAACCGCAAGGTCTCTCCTTGAATTCCTGAAGGATGAATCGTGTGGACAATGTACCCCATGTCGTATTGGTCTGACACGGATGTTTGAGATATTGTCAAACATATCTAAGGGTAAGGGTGAGCTAAGCGATTTAGATACATTGATGGAATTGGGGAAAATGATTCAGGATACTGCCTTGTGTAATCTTGGCAAAACAGCACCAAATCCAATCCTTTCAGCAATAACCAAGTTCAGGAAGGAGTTTGAGATACATATTGAAAAGAAAAAATGTCCAGCTTACATTTGTGATGAGCTTTATACCGCACCATGTGCAGATACCTGTCCGGTAAATATTGAGGTACATGGTTATGTTTCATTAATTGCTGAGGAAAGGTTTCAGGAGGCACTTGAATTAATCAAGGAGAAAAACCCATTTCCATCTATTTGCGGACGGGTATGCCATCACCCATGCGAATCAAGGTGTCGAAGGGCAAATATTGATAGCCCATTGGCACTAAAGGGATTAAAAAGGTTTGTATCTGACCATGAGGCAGAAATAGAAAAATCTATGCCAAAGCCAGTAGTAGAAATGATCAGAAAAGAAAGGATTGCCATGATCGGTGCTGGGCCGGCAAGCCTTACCTGTGCCTATCATCTGGCAAGAAGGGGGTATCAGGTGACCATTTTTGAGGCATTGAGTGTTGCTGGGGGCATGCTTGCTGTGGCAATTCCTAACTATCGACTGCCCAAGGATATTCTGAGACTTGAGATTGATGATATTGCAGCAATTGGTGTAAAGATTTTAACCAATACAGAGATTGGCAAAGATATTAGCCTTGAGGATCTGCAAAGGGATTATGATGCTGTCTTTATTGGTGTTGGGGCAAGGCTGACCTCAAGATTGAATATCGCTGGTGAGGATGCAGAAGGGGTTATTCCGGCATTGGAGTATTTAAGGATGCTGAATCTTGGCAATCCTATGGACATAAAGGGTAAACGAGTAGTGGTTATAGGTGCTGGAAATGTTGCCATGGATGCAGCAAGGGTATCCATCAGGCTTGGGGCAAGTGCTGTTACCATTGTTTATCGCCGTACTAAGGATGAGATGCCGGCAAATATGGAGGAGATTGAGGATGCAGAGCATGAAGGGATACACTTTGAGTTGTTGACTGCTCCATCAAGGATAGTTATTGAAGATAACAGGGCAAAAGGGCTTGAATGTACCAGGATGATGCTGAGTGATTTCTTCGATAAAAGCGGACGAAGAAAGCCTGTAGAGATAGAGGATTCAGGGTTTGTGATTGAGGCAGATGTGATTATCCCGGCTATTGGACAAAGGGTTGAAACTGATTTTATCCGTGACAAGGTGTCGATTAAAAAGGATGGTACTATTATTGTTGATTCTGAAACACAGGCAACCAATATCTCTGGGGTCTTTGCTGGTGGGGATGTGGCTACCGGGGCATCCACGGTAATAGATGCAATAAATGCAGGCAATAAGGCGGCAATATCTATTGATAAATATCTGAACAATGGCAAGGAAAGCGAAGAGGTAGTCTCTGGCGGGAGAAGACCATCATTGGTTGAAGACAAAGAACCAAGCAAGGCAGAAAGGCATATCATGCCAACCATTGATAAAGAAGGAAGATTGACCGGGTTTGAAGAGGTGGAGCTTGGCTTTACCCGAGATATGGCTGTCAGAGAAGCACAGCGATGTTTGAAATGTCATGAGAAGGGGTAGTATAATGATTAAATTAACCATTGACAAAAAATCAATTTCCGTACAGGAAGGCACAACCATTCTTGATGCCGCAAAGTCTTGTAGTATCAAGATACCACATCTGTGTTATCAAAAAGGGTTGTGCCCAACAAGTGCTTGCCGTTTGTGCGTAGTTGAGGTAGCAGGGGTAAATAGCTTAGTCGCCTCGTGTTCATCCCTGGCAAAAGAAGGCATGGAGGTTCGCACCAATACAGAAAGGGTAACCTCAGCCAGAAGGCTTGTTCTTGAACTGCTTCTGTCTGACCATCCAAAGGATTGCCTTATCTGCGAAAAAAATGGTGTATGTAAACTCCAACGATATTCCTATGAAATGGGGATAGAGGACAGCCGATTCTCAGGGGAAAGGCATCACCATTCAATAGATTCAAGCAATCCGCTCATCGAAAGGGATTATAATAAATGTATCCTTTGTGGCAGGTGTGTAAACATCTGTGAAAAGGAGATGGGCAGGAGTGTTATAAATTACCTTAATCGTGGGTTTGAAACACGAATAGGGACATATTTTGATAAGCCACTTCAGGATGCAGGGTGTGCCTTTTGTGGGCAGTGCGTGAGTGTTTGCCCGGTTGGTGCTTTGACGGAAAAACAGGCAAAGGGTAGGGGACGAGTCTGGGAGACAAAAAAGACAACAACTATTTGCCCCTATTGCGGTTGTGGATGTACACTTGACCTCAATGTCAAGGACAATCAGGTGGTTAAAGTTTCGTCAAGCAATGATTCAGGGATTAATCATGGCAGGCTTTGCGTTAAGGGCAGGTTTGGCTATGATTTTATCCACCGTGATGACAGGCTTAAAAACCCATTGATACGAAAAGATGGTGAATTGACCGAGGCTTCGTGGGATGAGGCATTAGATTTGATTGCCAAGCGATTCAGCCAGATAAAAAATGAACAAGGGGCAGATGCTTTGGCTGGTATCTCCTCTGCCAGATGTACTAATGAGGAGAACTACCTATTCCAGAAGTTTATGCGGGCAGTTATTGGTACAAACAATGTTGACCATTGTGCCAGACTCTGCCATGCCTCAACCGTTGTTGGGCTGGCAACGGCTTTTGGCTCAGGTGCCATGACCAATGCCATAGATGAGATACAGGATACAAAATGTATCATTTTGACTGGCTCAAACACAACAGATTGCCACCCAATTATTGGCATTGAAATACGAAAGGCTGTGGCAAATGGGGCAAAGCTCATTGTGGTTGACCCCAGAGAGATAGAGTTGACTGATATTGCCCATATCCATCTCCAGCAAAAGCCTGGTACAGATGTTGCGTGGATGAATGCCATGATGAATGTTATTCTGTCAGAGGGATTGCATGATCAGGAGTTTATTGATTCGCGGTGCGAAGGGTTTGAGGAATTCAAGGCAAGCATAGAAAAATATACCCCGGAGTATGCCTCAGAAATAACTGGTATTTCGGCTACATTGATACAGGAGGCAGCCAGAATATATGCCCAGGCTGAAACAGCATGTATCGTGTATTCCATGGGTATTACCCAGCATACAACCGGTGTGGATAATGTGCTTTGTACCGCCAATCTGGCCATGCTTACAGGCAATATTGGCAAGAGATCAACCGGGGTTTTGCCCTTACGGGGGCAGAATAATGTTCAGGGATCATGTGATATGGGTGCCCTGCCAAATGTGTATTCAGGGTATCAAATAGTATCTGACGAAAATATAAGGCATAAATTTGAACAGGCATGGGTCGTTAATCTGTCCTCATCACCGGGTATTACCCTGACCGAGATGTTGCATGACAATATCAAGGCATTATATATCATGGGTGAAAATCCAGTTGTATCTGACCCTGATGCAAATCATGTCAAACAGGCTTTACAGGACAAGGAATTCCTTGTAGTTCAGGATATATTTTTGACTGAAACAGCCCAATTAGCGGATGTAGTTCTGCCTGCGGTTACTTTTGCGGAGAAGGATGGCACATTTACCAATACCGAACGCCGTGTACAGAGGATAAGAAAGGCTACCCAGCCTATTGGTGAGGCTATGGTTGATTGGAAAATCATCTGCGAAATTGCTGCAAGGATGAATTATAAGATGGGTTATGAGTCGTGTGAGCAGATAATGGACGAGATTGCTATCCTTACCCCATCATATGGAGGGATTAATTATAAACGACTGGAAAGTGGCGGTCTGCAATGGCCTTGCCTGGACATTCTTCATCCGGGAACACCATATTTACATAAAGATAAATTCACCCGCGGCAAGGGTAAATTTTCTAGCGTTGAGTATATTCCGGCTGCTGAACTGCCAAGTAATGAATACCCATATGTTTTAACCACAGGTCGTATTCTGGAGCATTACCATACTGGTTCCATGACCAGAAGGTGTGTTGGATTGGATTGGATATGCAAGCAAGGCTTTGTTGAGATAAATCCAATGGACGCTAAAAATCTTGGGGTCAGTGATGGGGATATGGTTAAGGTTTCGACTGCTCGTGGTGAGATAGAGTTGCTTGCCAGGGTTGTTGTGACCATACAGCAGGGTGTCTTGTTTATCCCCTTCCATTTTGCCGAGGCCTCAGCTAATGTGTTGACCAATCCGGCATTAGACCCAAAGGCAAAGATACCGGAGCTTAAGGTGTGTAGTGCTCAGGTTGTTATGGTAAAAAAACAAGTGGCTGAGTAGTTAAGGCTAAGGCTAATGTAAATCCCAAAACCTGTCGATATTAAGGATAGAAAGAAGGAAAATGATCAAGATTATAGTTTTTTGCGACAATTATAAAAAAAAGTTACTTTTTATTAAAATTTTTCTTGACAAATTTTAATAAATAATATATATTATACATGTTTTAGAGCCGTTTGATACCTGAAATTACTTTTCTACATGCCTGCCTTGAAGAACTGGGGGAAAAAACTGGGATTATGGGCATTTTATTCAATGGGTGTTTACAAGGGAATTACATGTTATAATTATGTTGTTTTTTTTGCATACTTTGAATAGAATTATACCAACGAAGCACAGGCTGCTTGCTTGTGAACCACACTTGTGAAATAATGCAACATATTAACATCACCTGTTTGCGTGCAACATACAGGTAGGTGATTATTTTATTGATAGAGGGTTGAAAGGGCAGACACATAGGTCTGCCCCTACACAGAGGAGGTTTGAGATGGCTGATGTAAGCGGAATTACCTCATCATTAGCGGCAACAACACAGGCAGTAACAACAGCAACCAATGCGGCAAGTATCCTTGGTAAGGATGATTTTCTGCAGCTCCTTACAACCCAGCTCAGGTATCAGGACCCTCTGAAGCCGATGGATAATACAGAGTTTGTTTCACAGATGGCACAGTTTTCCTCGCTGGAGCAGATGGCAAACCTGAATACGAGTTTTGAGAGTTTTTCAACCTTGCTGAGTTCATCTTTGAACATGCAAAATACACTGGCTTTTCTGGATAGGACTGTAGTTGTTAATGATACAGCAAATCCAGGCAAAACGGTTGAGGGTAAGGTAACGGGTATAGATTATAAGACAGCTGTTCCTTCGTTATCATTAGATGTAAACGGGGTAACAAGAAATATTAGCGTAGCAGATATTCTCCAGATTAAATCGTGAAAAAACAGAAAGATTTTAACTGAATAATATTTCAGTTGAGAAGGGGGGGCTTTAAGATGATATCGTCCTTTTATGCAGGCGTAAGTGGACTACATGTTAATCAATTATGGTTAGACATTGTAGGTGAAAATTTAGCCAATGTAAATACAACTGGTTTTAAAAAGTCCCGTCCTATATTTGAGGATATCCTGAATCAAAACTATAAACCGGCACAGGAGGCTCAAAATGGGATAGGTGGTATTAACCCTATGCAGATTGGGAATGGGGTAACAATGGCTTCAGTTGAAGTACTCCATAAACAGGGGACAGATCTTACAACGGATAAGAATACTGATTTAGCAATTATTGGTGAAGGAAGTTTTTTTGTTGTTAATGATGGTATTAGTCCAGATGATCTTTATACCCGTTCTGGCGCATTTAATTTTGATCCTGAGGGTAATCTGGTAAATCAAAGTGGATTAAAGGTACAGGGATGGAATGCCTTGAGGGATGATATTACTGATTATCTGATTAAAAATGACTCTAATAAAACACTAATTGATACCAATCTTCCTCTTGAAGGTGTCAAGATAGTTCGTAATGATATTCTGCCTGGTGAAGCAACTACTAAACTTACCCTTTCAAGTGGACTCAACTCTCAACAAAATATAGCTATTGATCCAGTTAGTCTTGGTTTTACAAAAAATATTGAGAGTGTGGTGCCTGTTGGCAAAGGATTAAAGACTCTTGATAAGGCTGCTGCCTGGGCTGATGCTGGATTTAACAAAACGCCTGATGGAATGATTTCAATTAATGGTGCTGAATTTAAGATTGGTGGTGATGGTGGATATGGCAGTCCATTGGTGTTGATGAATGCTATTAATCAATCTGCTCAGGCAGGGGTAACAATAGATTATGATGGTGGTAAATTTATAATCACACCCGATAATTCGGGTGTAGATATTGCCTTGACCGAAACCCCTATTACCCCTGGTCAGGGATTCTTTACTCAATCAATGATTAAGGCAGGGACAAAGGAAACTCCTTATATTTATAATACCAGTTTTAACACTCAGATACAATTTGAACATCTGCTTGATCCTAACAACCCTGATAAAAACTATTATCGATGGCGGGCAATAGATCCCCTTACCACAGATTTGCTTACCACAAATGCTTATCATTATGAACGAGGGGATGTAATGCAGGGACAGGGTGCTATTGATCCTGGATCGGCAACCAAAGAGGAGTTGAAGTTAGAATCGATTAATGTTATTGATGAGCTTACTGGATTGATAGCAACAACTATATGGTATGCTAATATTTCTAATCCTGATATAGATCCTACCACTATGAGAGTTTACATCAATGACCCCATGACCAATAGTACTATCCTTGCTACCCAGGGTAAGTGGAAAAATCCTGATCCCATGGGTGCGAATACAACTGTCTATTATTTTGATGATAATGGTGGGGATGCCAGATTTGGTAAATCTAAGAATGGTTTAGATAGAATTGTTTTTAGCACAGCACTTCTTACCCCTACTCTTTCTGCTCCTCAAGCAGTTATTACTGTGGATTACCAGAGAAATGGATTTAATATGCATAATTCAACGGCAGATCCTGCCAGTTTGAAGATAAAACAAAATGGAGCAGAAATGCCAGCCTCTTTATGGAAATTTAATGATAATCAGGGGATAGGTGGAAGTGATCAAATAACATTTTATTCTGCTGCAAGCAAGGATGAGGTGGTAAATAATAATCTAAGTATGACGGCACCCTTTGCTAAAGCTGGGTTTAACTGGAATGCACCCATAGGCACATCTGCGGTCTGGTCAACAAGTACCTTGAGCAGTCAGGTTCATTTTAAGTGGAACGGTGGAAGTTGGACATCAGGTGCCCTTAGCTCGTATAATAGTGTGGGACTATTTATGTCCGCTGTAAAACAAGGAACAGGTAATAAGGTAACCATTGAATATGATTCACGGACAGATAGGTTTACCTTAACTAATATAGTAGCTGTCTCTGCCTATCAAACTACAGCAACCGGATTCTTTAGTCTTGCCAAGTTAAAGGGTGAAGGTACATCGCAAAATAGTGTAACGCCAGATTATTCATGGGTATCCTTTGATGCTGGAGAAAATCCTGTTAGTAGGGATGAGGTTATTGCCAATCAATTAGATACCAGACAAACCTTTGGAAGGGCAGGGTTTAATAATGGTGGTCCTGCTGGAAGTAGTCTGATTACCTTTAGTTGGCTGGCAATTAATCCTGATACTAATTTGCTTCAATCCTTTGTATGGACCAGTCCAACCATGAGTGCCTTTACTACTGTGGATAGCTTTATTAATATGGTGAATGATGCTGTAGATGGTAATAGCGGAACAAATCGTCCTCTGCCGGTTATCTTGAGGTATGACCCTATTCTTGACAGATTTACTCTTGTCAATACCAATCAGTCTGAATACCGTGTTCGTGTGCAACAGAATAATGCAAATGGGTTCTTGACCAATGCAAAGCTCTTGACTGACACATTGGGTGCAAAAGAGATTCCTCATTCAATTATTGATAGCAAGGATGTTGTTACAGCAGATTATTATGCTAATAAGGGTACCAGTGCCAAAGGGATATTAGAATTAGATGCAAATAAAAAGGTGATAAATAATTTTGTTGATACAGAGGCTGCTCCAATAGTTACGAGTGCTGCCAAGATAATGGGTTCAGCAGAGGGTATCAATATGGCTGGTGGATGGGGGCAGTTCTCAAAGGGAGTGGTAGATGGTACTATCAGTATTACTACTAAATTAGGGACATATAACTCCAGACAGATAAATTCAGCTAATTATGCTACAGTTTATGATTTGTTTCAGGAGATAAATACCAGTAGTGCTAAGGTGCATATTGCCTATCACTCTGATACAGACAGAATAAGTATTGCTACTGTTGGAGATGGTGATGAGATTATTTTGGAGGAAACTGGTTTGATGCCCTTGTTTTCTACCTTTAATATTACTACAGGAAAGGTAGTTGGTGGAAATAATAATGTGATCATGGATTTAGATACAGAACGACCGACACCATTTGATGGTTGGCAGGAAACTACCGGGTTATATGGCACAGGTAACGATTATTTCAGGGTAAATATTACGCCAAATGAGATAAAGAATGATAAGATTGGTGAGGGTGGAGGAGGAATGCGTGGTACACAGGTTCTTGATGAGATCCATCGTGGTGCCCAGACCACTATCAATATGTTGAATGCAGATGTTGATGAGTCTACAATTACGGTTTATGATGTGACTGGTGGAGTGATTGTTCAAAAGGGGAAACCGATTGTAGTTGCTGGGGTTTATTGGGAATTTTCTGATAATACAGGACCTGGAAGTAGGGATCAGATTAAGTTGATTGATTCTGCTGGTGCAGGAGATTTTTATGTAAGCTATACCAGATTGAATGCCTTTGATTTAGCTCATCCAGATGTTGACAAGACAACCCTTGCAATAAAAGTAGATGGTAGGATATTGTCTAAGGATGAGTATACATTCTTAGATGGTCAGGGAACAAATGGATTAGACAAGATACTTATTAATCCGCAGACAGATGAAAAATCACCAGGAAATATTGGTGCAGGTGATGTTACTGTTGACTATCGATTAACCACACCACAGGCGGTTGATTTCTTTATCCCCAATGGGAATAATGGTGCTGAGACAATTAGCTTTACACCAAATAGTAGCTTGGCACAGTATGATCGGGGTGGAATTGCCTATAAGGCTGATTCAGGTGCTAAGGCAGAGGCTACCTTAAAAGATAAGGAAAAGCGAGAATATAAGATAAGCACAGATCTTTTTGATGCCTATGGTGTTTCTTATAAAACAGATATGATCTTTGAGAGATTAAGTGAGAATAAATGGTTGTGGACAGTGATGAATCCAGTGGAAAAAGAAAAGGTGGCTGGATATGGGTTATTGATGTTTAAGGGGGATGGAACCTTTGACTCTGAGAATTCTCAGGTTTTTGGTTCACCATCGGATCCAGGATTAATCGGTGGTAAGTTCAAAGGCATCTATTTTGATGCACCAATAATGGCTACACCACCAGAATCCGGGGGTGCACCGCCAGCAGAAAATGGTGTAAATACGACTAAGATTAATGTTGATTTTGATCTGCTCCAACATACACTAAATGATATCAAGATAACCGATAAAGATGGTGCAAAGATGGGTAAGTTGGAGGAAAGTAAAACAACGATTGATAATAATGGACAAGTTATTGCCTCTTATGATAACGGACAGACTCTTACTATTGGCCAGATAGCCTTGGCTCTATTTGCTAATCCTTCTGGTATGGCAAAGTATGATGGTACCCTGTTTGGAGAAACTGTAAACTCTGGTTCAGCACAGATTGGTAAGCCAGGCTCTATTGGTCGGGGTACGCTTAAGGCAGGACACCTTGAGGGTTCAAATGTTGATCTGATAAAAGAGTTTGCAGATATGATCATTGCCCAACGAGCATTTCAGGCTAATGGAAAAACAGTAACAACTGCAGACCAGGTATTTCAAGATATAATTGGGATAAAGAGATAAT
>JAZDHC010000296.1:0-6756 GCA_043806395.1 Candidatus Desantisiibacteriota bacterium
TTTTCTAAGGGGGAATATTGCACTCTCAACTAACCGCAAGCTTTCAAACAAAGGTGAACCGTCCCGATATGGAGATAATAGAGATAATGAAGATGTGAGTGTTTTTACTGCAAATCCAATGGAAATCGTTTCTTTCTATCCTCCATTATCTGTCTCATATTTCTCTGTGCCTCTGCGTCTCTGCGGTGAAAAAAGTCATAATGAGAATTGCTGTGTGTAATCTGTGGATTAAATCTCTGTCTGCATCTTCGCCCCAATCTGCTGCATCAATTCGACAAAATCAGGAAAGGTTATGTTCATAGCCTCCGCAGTATCAATAATAGTTTGCCCCTTTGCTGCCAACCCAGCAACAGCCAATGCCATAACAACCCGATGGTCACCATAGCCATGAACAGAGGCACCATGAAGTTCGCTTTCCTTAATCTCCAAACCATCTGGCAGTTCCCGTATATTTGCCCCCATTTTCGAGAGCTCCTCACACATCACCTTTATGCGGTCTGTTTCTTTGAGCCTTGCCTGAGGGACATTGACCAATCGTGTCTTCCCACTGGCAAAGCATCCTGCCACAGCCATGGCTGGCAAGGCATCCGGTGTGGCACCAAGATCAAACTCAGCACCATGCAATTGTTTGTTCTGAATCCTGATGCCAGCAGGCTCAACACTTATCTCTGCCCCCATCAATGAGAGCATATCAACAACAGCCTTATCTCCTTGCGAATCATTCATATCCAATCCAATGAGCGTTATATCTGAGGAGATAATTGCCCCCCCGCAGAGAAAGAATGCAGCAGAAGAAAAATCCCCTGGCATCCTTTTCTTGAATGAATGATACCCCTGTCCACCCTTTATGTGAAAATAATCCATACCCTCATGCGAGTATTCTATCCCCTGCTCATCAAGCCAATCCATAGTCATCTGAATATATGGCTCTTCAGTAACATTTACCACGCGTATTTTTGTATCATTATCAGCTAAGGGACATGCTATGAGCAGGCTGGAGATGTATTGGGATGTTTTACTCCCATCAATGGTTATCTCCCCTCCCCTCATCCTGCCTTTCACAACAATTGGGGCACAGGAATTTCCCCTTGTGGAAAATACATGAGCACCAAGGCTGTTAAGGCTGTCAATCAAGGCTTGAGCAGTCCTGCGTCTGGTCTGTTCATCCCCGGTAAACACAGCATACCCATCACCTAAGGCAGCCATAGCAAGGGTAATATAAAGTGTTGTGCCTGAATTCCCAACATCAAGGATATTCTCCGGGGTCATGATTTTTCCGGATAACCCATGAACAATCCAGCTATGTTCAGGGTTCAGGGGTCGGGGATCAGGGGTCAGCAAATCACATACCAGAGGGGATACTTCCCCCTCTGTACTCTGACTGCCAACTGCCAACTGCCAACTGCCAACTGTCCCTTGCTTTATCCTTGCCCCCAGCCCCTGGCACACATTTACCGCTGACAAGGTATCGCTTGAATGTAATGGATTGATAATCTCTGAGGTGCCTCCAGCCAGAGAAGCAATAACAATGGCTCGGATGGTATGTGATTTTGAGGCAGGGATTATAACATTGCCATTTAATTTGGATGGGGTTACAATAAGATTCATAGCACCTCTTCTGTGATTTGTAAATCATGGTTTATGGTATTGGTAATCCGATCCTAAACCCGAAACTCTTCCTATCGATATGCATTCCAGAAATCCTCTTTTTTAATCTGGGCAAGATCCAGAATACCTTCTAATGTGCCTATATCTAACTCATCATGATTAGGAACTATTGTTGTTATCTTTCCAATCTCTGTATATTTGCGTAATTTTACATGGCTTCCTTTTTGTGAAATTATCTGGAAGTCAAACTTCTTTGTCAAAATCCTAATGACATCTTTTCCAGAAAGGGTAGGATGCACACCCATTTTCATACCTCCATCATAGCTAACATCGGTTCTAACTTATATACTGGTAAATCAACAGATTCATCTTCTAAATAGAGATCGACTGCTTCTTTGATATTCGATTTAGCATCTTCGATTGTTTTTCCTTGACTAACAACACCTAATTCCAAACATTTCGCTACATAAAACCTCTCCCCTTTTGTAATTAGGGTAGTAAACTTGAAACTCATTTTATTTACCTCCATAATTATCCCTTCCACCTTGTCCCCTTAGCCGTATCCTCAAGAACAATATTCAATGCCTTTAGCCTGTCCCGAATGGTATCTGCAAGGGAAAAGTTTTTTGTCTCCTTTGCAGTCTGCCGCAGGTCAATGATAAGTTGTAACAGATTATCCGTCAATGTCTCCTGCCCCAATCTCTGTCTCTGCACCTGAATCCCCAGCACATTTTCAGCCAATTGGGTAAGCAAATGGGCAGAATATTTCAAGACTACCATGTAATCTCCAGTTTCTTTCTTGGCAGTAACTATTGAGATAAGCTTGTTGGTGGCAGTGATAAGCTCATGTATTGCAGCCAGTACCTCAGGGAAATTGAAGTCATCATCCATAGCTGCTTTGAAACGATCCTCGGTTGCAAATATTTCTTCAACACATTTATCTGTCTCTAAACAATCATGTTTTGGAATAATCATCGAATCACGGTTAGGCTCAAAACACCCCATATCCCTCAACTTATCCGTAAGATTATAAACCCTCTCCAGACTTGCCTTAGTCATATCCAGCTTATCCGTATTAAAATCTATTGGTGAACGATAGTGGGTGGTTAATAAGAATAGTCGGACTACCTGTGGATGATACTGGGCGAGTGCCTCTTTGAGGACAAAGAAATTGTTGAGTGATTTTGACATTTTTTCTTTGTTTACGGTGACAAATCCATTGTGAATCCAGTATCTGGCAAATTGTTGTCCGGTATAGCCTTCAGATTGGGCTATCTCATTTTCATGGTGTGGGAATATCAAATCCTGGCCACCACCATGTATATCAAAGGTATTGCCGAGATATTTTTGCGACATGGCTGAACACTCGATATGCCAGCCAGGTCGTCCCCTACCCCATGGGCTATCCCAAAAAGGCTCCCCGGGTTTAGCATCCTTCCACAAGGCAAAATCAGCCGGATGTCTTTTGTGTTCATCCACCTCAACCCTTGCCCCGGCCAATAAATCTTCAACCCTTCTGCCAGAAAGCTTGCCATACTCAGGAAAAGAAGAAACCTCAAAATAGACACTTCCATTGCCAGGGGTGCTACCCCCAAGGACATAGGCATAGCCTTTAGCTATCAATCCTTGAACAATCTCAATAATGGAAGGAATATGCTCAGTAACCCTCGGATATTTGTCTGCCCTTTTTATCCCCAAGCTATCCATACAGGCAAAATACTCGTCTTCATATTGTTTTGAGAGTTCAGAGGGTGATACACCTTTTTCCCTTGCCCTGTTTATTATCTTATCATCAATATCTGTAAAGTTTTGAATATACGAAACAGTATGCCCGCTATATTCAAGATACCTTCTGATAACATCAAAGGCAACATAGCAACGGGCATGACCAACATGGCAGGAATCATACGGTGTAATACCACAAACATACATCCCCACCTTATCCGGGAGCAGAGGAGTAAAGGGCTCTTTTGTTTTAGTAAGGGTATTGTAAATTTTTATGCCCATGCTTTCTCTTCCGTCTCTTTCAGCACCTCTTTTATTTGCTGCACAAGATTATCCATGCCAACCGGTTTTGGAATATGGCGACATGCACCTGCCTGAGTTGCCCTTTCTACATCATCTATATCACACCTGACACTAAACATAACAACAGGGATTTGTTCAGTCTCCTTTTCTGCCTTTAATTTCTGACAAACCTCAAACCCATCCATGCCCGGCATAAGAACATCAAGCAGGATAATATCCGGGGTTAAAGAGTGAAGCTTTTCAAACATCTCATACCCACTCAGGGCAGTATGCACCTCAAATCCCTCTAATTGAAAGACAACCTCTACCACCTTTAATATTCCTGGTTCATCATCAACACATAATATCTTTTTCATTATTGCACCTCTTTTTATTTGTAATCATTTAGCCATATAGTTTTTTGAAAGGGAATTACAACCCATTCCACTTACCCACTCAGTTTATTACCCTGATTTGAATCATGCCATAAATCTGTGTTTTTCGTTTCTTTACCCTACAGCCTAAACACCTACAGCCTATCTACCTGAAATTACTGAATATTCCCCATGGCAGCCAATGCCGCAGTTGCAGTTGGATCCCCCGGAGATAATTCTAACACCTTATTATATGCCTGCCGTGCCTCTGCCAATTTCTCTATCTTTTGATAAGACATACCCAAACCATAATATACGGCTATATTATTTGGCTTGAATTCCAGAGACTTCTTGAATTCAATTATTGCCCTTCGATAATTCTGCATGGATCCATATATTGCCCCAAGATTATATCTTGCATCCCCATCATGCGGATTGATGTTTACTACCTCCTGAAAATCAGCTAATGCTAAAGGCAGATTTCCAAGATTCATGTAGGTATTTCCACGGTTGCTGTAGGTCATGGTATACATCTTTATGGTTTCCAACCCCCTGCGGTCAACTATACCCCCATCCTTAATCCCTCGTAAATAACGAAGTTTTTTATTGCAAATCTGCGACGCAATTGTCTCCATAGAAGCATCTTTGGGCAAAACCAGATTCAAAATGCCTACCGGAGTCAGGGTGTAACGGCTGGAGATTGACTCTACGAAATAAGAATATACTGAATTTGTCATGAAATTTTGCTGCACAAGACCAACCAAGTTTGTGCGGCTGACATCGTCCAATCCATCCGAAACAGTAGAGGTAGCTGCTGCGGCAGATTTTGGGGGAAGGATGAGATATGGATGATTTCGCTTATTCTCTTCTAAATGCCATTTATTTTGCAGCAGGATGAGATTAAATAGAGCCACATCAGTGCGATAATTTTCAATCCTCTGATGGTACCATAATGGAAATAAATCATCATCTCCCTTGGTAATAACCACAGCTTTTTCTTTTAATGTGTCCAACATATTTAGCCCCATGTCATAAGCTATATAATATTTGCTCCTGTTATTATAAGAATAGTGGAAACAAAATGGCACAATAAGCAACAAGAGAAATATTGCTGGTACAAATCTGGGAATCATAGAACAAAACTTAGGTAATGGATGCTTTTTCTTTTTTTGCTGTTCCTCTAAGAGGCTGTACCCTCGCCGCATAATATTAATTAATCCAATAACACCATATCCAATCCATATGGAGATAACCATATACGATGGGATGTAATAATCCTCAATGTTGGGAATAGTGTACCGAATAGAATGGCAAATATCAGCAATGATAATAATTGCCAAAAAGATAAAAAAGTGCCGATTAGTCACAAATACAACAATCCCGCCGAATATACCAATTAAAAGAAAAATAGTAGTAAACTGTTTTGGGAAAAACTGTATATGATTCATAAGATTAGCAAGAAGTGTTTCTGCAGAGAAAAACCCCTTGTATGCCGCAGCACTAATGTGAGCAATAAATCGTTCAAGGGTTTCTGGATCTCCCCAATTTGCCATAGGATGGGCAGATGCCCGTAAGGGTAGATACAGATAAAGGACAATTGGGATGAAGAGGATGCCAACTGCCTTTAGCAAAGTATTTCTTTTTATCCTCTTAATATCATGGAAGTTAGCTACCAATAGAAAATAAAGGGCAGCTGGCACAATAAATATGGTTTGAAGATGGTGGGTAAAACTCAGTCCCAGAACAAGGGCAAAGGCATAGAGTATTCGATTGGTATGCTTATGGTTATATCCATATTTAGGGTCACGGATTATCTCTTGCCATTTCAGAAGGATAAAGATTAAAATAGCCAGAAAGAACGCATTAAGGGTATATTTTTCAGCAATAATTGCTTGCTCCCAGAATGTGTTCGTCAATGCCAGACTCAGTGCCGCAACGATTGACGGAATTATTTGCTGTGTTGTCTTGACAAGGATAAAATATATCACTAATACTGCTAATGAAGCAAAGATAGCAGACATAATATTTAATCTATAAGCAATATTTCCCATGGAAATAAAGGTAAACAGCTTGCCAAGCAAACAATACAATGGATACCCCGGAGGATGAGGGATACCCAGACCATAAGCAGCGGTTATCATATCACCACTATCATGAAATCCTATGGTTGGTGTCAGTGTGTGCAGGTATAAACCAAGGGTAAATAAAAATAAAAGCAAGCCTATGTATAATTGAGTCATATTTAATGAAGAAAAAATAGGTCGGGTACTCAACATGAATACAGATGCATGGTGACCCTGTACCTTGCTCGGAGTCAAACGCAACTCAGACATCCTATTTTTGACATATTGTTCACTTTGTCCAAGCCGTCTTGCCATACTTGAGCCAGATATTTTCTGATAATTTTCCCGTATAAACTGTATTTCCCTTTTTTCCTGTTCTGTTTTACTCAATGTCTTCACCTCATATGGGATTATAAATCAATAGAGAAGAAACCACAATCCATAATTAATATATTACCATATCTCCACCTATTTGTCAATCAAAAATTGGCAGTAACTACTCAGCTATTGTTATTTCAAACACATTTTAAATCAGCCAACTATTCAAAGGGTGTAAGCAAGGTAAAAGGGAAAGGGAAGAGATTAAAGGGAAAATGGAAAAAGCTGGAAAAAGGGAAAAAAGAAACATAATTCTCTCTCTTTTTTCCCCTTTTTTCTTATTTACACCTGAGTAGTTACAATTGGCATCGAGATAAGATACCCGA
>JAZDHC010000297.1:0-2290 GCA_043806395.1 Candidatus Desantisiibacteriota bacterium
AATAGGAGGTGTACCAGGGGTAACCATGGGACATACATGCATATCACCAATACGGGCAGCCGGTTTACCACCGATAAGTACGGTTGGAAAGCCTATAACAATAGTCCCTCCATGCATTGTTGGATCACCCATTCGAGCTGCTGGCTTACCCATATTACCCCCATCAATTAATCTTTACCAAAGCACCCTTATATAGTAGTCATTGCCCCTCCCTCAACATTGGTCATGGTTCCTTTTACCTTTTGAACCATGCCCCAAATTTCTTGCTTTTTGGGCAAGAATTTTCCATACTTAAGGTACTATAAACTGGAAGCTCTCCATTGCCTTCTCAAATGCCTGTCGATACTGGTCAAAGGTATCCTGGAGGGCTGTAGCCGTAATAACAATAACCTGTCTGTCATGGCAAAGATACTGCTGCATCTGGGTGAACATCTGGTCGATTTCCGGATGCTGCCAGGTATGAATTATCCGGTATCCTTCTATTCCTTTTACCGGAAATTCTTCATGGGATTCTATCGAACAATCCTGAAAATTGCCCTTGATATTTCCAATCTGGGTATTCACATATTCTTTCAGTCCATCTTTCTCCCCCAAAGTATCTCTGGTAATAACAAGGCTGTGTTGAAACCCATGCTTTTCATCACCTGGTGGTGGTTCTACTAAGGTAATGACAGAGTAATCACCCCATTTTTCTGGAATTTCTAAGACAAAATCGTTGTGTGGGAATGTGGTCATTTGTTTCATTGCCTCCTATGTGTTTTCAGAATCCTCTCGGCGAGATGGTTCACTTTTGTCAGAAATATGTTCCCGGTATAGCTTTATCTTTTTAACAACATCCCCATCTTTCCCTTTGTTTCTCTATAATGTCCCCGGATCACATCATTCGTAACCTAAATGCTCTGTAAAATTTAATATTAACTCTCTTTTGACTTGAATGTCTCTGGTGAACGAAAGATGAAAAAGCCATTTTTCAAGAAGTCCCGATTTCTTCCATGTAAAAAAGTTCAATTTCCACCCATCTTCTGTACTTGTAATTTGAGGGGGATATAATTGCACATTACATTTTGCTATTTGATTTAATATCTGTTTTCGCAAAGGGCGAGGAATTACCACAATATCTTCCTCGGATGAAACAATTTCTAATTGTTCAGGCACAAGCGAGAAATATAAATCAACGACATGTTTGCTATCTGAAGCAGTAGCCACCTGAATTTTTTCTTTCTTTATCAACTGGGAAAACTCTTCTAACTTCTCACTTTCAAATATAATTGCATCACCTTCTGTTCCAACGATGACTGTCCAATTTCTTGGAGGTTGCATATTAGTTGTGCTTACACGAATAGCAATATGAGATTGCAATTCAGGAACATCAAAAGATCTTGCTGCTAATTGGATCTTTTCTTCGTCAAGCCAAGTGTGTACCTTACGAACCTCCTTCTCAGCTATTCTTATCACTTCATTCCTATCGGTAAATTTTATTATCATGTCTTTTTCTCCTCCTATACATCCAAACCATATTTTTAAACAACTGACCACAAACAAAGAAGTTAGAAGTATATTTCTATGTTTAGTCTCTAACATATTTTATTTTCCTTTTGTCCCTTTTGTAGAATCATAATATAAATCAGCCACATCTTGCCGTAATGATCCATTGTCATAAGATTCCTCCCATGCATCTAAAGTAGAATCTTTCAATTCTGGATTTTTTATCTTTAGCTCCTTCCAAATTTTTACTTCTGACTCAAATGCTCGGGTTTCCACTTCTAAAATCTCTTGATTTGTTTTATACGGCATTGCATCATCAACTATATGCTGTCCCTCATGTGCCAGATGCGAAGCTCCCTTTGTATCATCATAAACAGGATCAATATAAACATTATTGCCAACTTTCAAATTCAATGCATCTCTTCCTCCACCCTTTCCAAAATGTTTGTCACGAACTTCATCAGTCATAGGTAAAATTTTTGTCTTTTTTCCTTTCAATGTTTTTGCAATATCCTTTCCAGTTTCAGTAGATTCTAAAGTCTTTATATAATTTTCACCAAATTTTTTCTTTGCAGTAGATTGATATACCGCTGCTCCCTTCATTACCCCAACAACTCCCCCAACAATAGCCCCCGGCAGTCCACCAATAGCCGCACCAGCCACCGCACCAAGAATAGCTCCAACTATTCCTCCAATAATAGCCCCAAACAATCCTCCTCGCCTCTCTGTTTTAACCGCAAAGTTAGGTGCGGCAGCTCCTGCCGCAGCTCCTGCAGCTCCGGCACCACCACCACCTGCCATACCA
>JAZDHC010000298.1:0-5045 GCA_043806395.1 Candidatus Desantisiibacteriota bacterium
CATATAATTTTTTGACAGGATTAACAGGATATCCCTCTAAAAAACTTCTTGACATTTATTTCAAAATATGGTATTCTTGGGACAGTTCATTTTTATCGTTTTTCGTATGATTTCTTTCGGGCAAGGGACCTCAGCTACAGAATCCAACCCCCTAACCCCCTTTTCTAAGGGGGAAGTTTGCACACTCCGCTAACCGCAAGCTTTCAAACAAAGATGAACCATCCCGGCATTTGTTTTTTCAGCCCATTCTTTAACACTGATCTTGTAACTATTTAATCCCGCCTGACTTTTAATTATGGCAAATTCGCCATAATTAAAATTGGGGTTATAAATTCTTTCCCAAATGCCCAAAAATTCAACAGTATTTCTATTTCTCAACCAATCTGAAATAAAAAACTCTCCGTCTTTTGCTTTCAGCATATCGGTTAACGAGATGTAATCATCATTATTTACTCTAATTATTGAGATTTCAGTGCCTTTAACCTTGATCTTTGCCATTATCTTTCCTCTCCTACAGTAAACTGTACCTCATACAACCTCTTATACAATCCCCCAGAAGCCAGCAGTTCATCATGTGTTCCTATCTCTACAATACTTCCCTGATTGATGGTAACAATCCTGTCTGCACGGATAATGGTTGAAAGCCTGTGAGCAATAATAATGGTTGTCTGCTGACGCATAATCCTGAAAAGTGCCGACTGAATAAGGTTTTCTGATTCTGTATCAAGGGATGCTGTTGCCTCATCCAATATCAATATCCCTGGTCTTTTGAGTAATGCCCTGGCAATGGCTATCCTTTGCCGCTCTCCACCTGAAAGTCTGACCCCATGCTCTCCTACCAGAGTATCATACCCTGATGGAAGATGAGTAATAAAATTATGGGCATTGGCAGTTATGGCTGACTCAATTATCTCTTCCATTGATGCATCTGGTTTGCCATAGGCAATATTCTCGGCAATACTACCGGAAAAGAGAAATGTATGCTGTGGCACTATACCTATTTGCTTCCGCAAACTTTTCAGGGTTACACCCCGAATATCTCTTTCATCTATCTTGATAATACCTGCCGTAGGGTCATAAAGCCGTGGGATAAGGCTGACCATCGTAGTCTTTCCACCACCAGATGGACCAACAAGAGCCAAAACCTCACCCGGCTTGATTGATAGGTTTATCCCCTGAAACACAGGTTTATCATCGTATGTAAACGACACATCCACAAACTCTATTCTACCCCTGGGAATAAAAGGTTCGTGGTTCGTGGCTTGTAGTTCTGTCCTGCCTTCTACAATAACATCCGGCATCTCCTCAGCATCAATTGCCTCTTCAACCGTAACCTTAGTATCAAGAAGCTCGAATATCCGCTGACTGGCTGCTATTGCCTGTTGGATAAGAATGTTTGCCTGAGAAAAATCCTGGATTGGTCTGGACACAGTCAACAGATATGCCATAAAAGACATCAATGCCCCAGCAGTTAATCGTTCATGACTAACCTCATACCCGCCATACCAGACAACTAAGAGCATACCTGCTATCCCAATGAGCCAGACAAGCGGTCCAGAGATAACCATCAGTTTTATGCCCTTAAGGTACAGGTAAAAATATCCCTCATTCTCCCTGAAAAACCGCTTTGATTCTATCTCTTCAGCACAAAAGAGTTTAACTATAGTTATGCCCGAGATAGTTTCCTGTAAAATATTGGTTACATCTGCCATCTTTTCCTGAATATGATGGGTTACCTGTCGCATTCTTTTTCCTATTTGAACAATAGCCACAGCAATAAGCGGAGACACAACCATGGTTAACAGGGCAAGCTTCCAATGGATATAGAAGATAATGCATATCCCGCCTATTAAAATAAATGGGGATTTAATTAAAACCGCTGCCCCGGAGATAATCAGATTTTGCAAGACATTAACATCATTTATTGTTTTTGAGATCAGCTCACCACATCGGCTATCCTTATGAAATTTCATGGAAAGATGAGTAATGCGTTCAAATATCTGATTTCGAATAACAAAGAGCACCCTTTGCCCGATATAATTCATAATAAAGCTGTGGGTATACCACGCCGTAGCCTGAATAATAGCAACCATAAGGGCTATTCCCAGAATAATATTTAATTGAAAAAGATCCTTTTTATTTAGGGCATTCTCCAACAATCCCTTGATTAGCCAGGGAAATGTCAGGGTACACCCGGAAAAAATCAAGATAGAGCAAATGGCTATAAATAAAAGCAGTTTGTATTTAAGAACATATTTTAATAATCGAGATATGGTAGTCATAAAGATTCCTTTGCATCCATTCTTGCCTTTATTTGTTCCAGTACCGAAAGGGTTACCCTTAATGCCGTTATATCATCCTCTGGCGTGGTTAACGGTTTTGTTCCATCGGTGATACAGTTTAAGAAATGGAGTAATTCTAATTTTAAGGGATTGCCTTTATGGACAAATATCCTCTCAACAACTGACCGTTGCTGATAGCCGACGGTATCATGGGTTAAGATATAATTACCTGTTGTTTGACGATGGATATGAATATCCTGTTCAGCATAATCAAGAAAGATGTATTCATCTGGCTGGGTAATGGCCATGGTTCTTACCTTATTTTCTGTCACCCTTGAGGCTGTAAGGCTGGCTATACATCCATTGGCAAAAACAATCTGGACATTAGCAATATCCTCATGCCCGGAATAAACCTGTGTTCCAACAGCATGGATTTCAACAACGACAGAATCAATAAGATTAAGCACAATATCAATATCATGAATAAGCAAGTCCATGACAACACCAGCATCGCCTATTCTGGTATTAAACGGTCCCAACCGTCTACATTCCACAAACAAGGGATTATGAAGAGCCTTTTTTAATTCCCAGATAGCAGCATTAAATCGTTCCACATGACCTATCTGTAAAATCAGGTTGTTTTCCTTAGCTATTGCCATCAACTCCTCAGCCTCTTCCACATTCTGGGTTATCGGCTTTTCTAAGAGGACATGAATGCCTGCACTGAGAAAATCTTTGGCTACTTTATAATGAAACGAGGTAGGGACAGCAATACTTACAGCCTCAACGAGACCATACAATTGTGAATAATCCGTGTACGAAGCAACAATATATTTCTCCGATAACTGGCGAAGAGCATCGGCATTAACATCTGCAATTGCAACTAAATTTACCTCAGGGATATCATGATAACACTTCACATGGTATTTACCCATATGCCCAATCCCAACAACCCCAATATTAATTGATCTCATCTCTTGACCACCCGTTCTTTTTGTTGTGTAGCAATAGTCAGCTTTCTTGCTCCGCTCGTTTTGGCAATGTCCATAGCATGCAGCATTTCACCATGGCTTGCTGCCTTATCTACCCGGATGATTATAAATTTATCACGATTCATTTTAATCTTTTTCTCAAGCAATATGGGTAATCCCTTCCAGTTTGTTTCCACATCGTTTACAGATAACCGTCCGGTAGAGGTAATGGTAACCGTGATATTTTCCCTTTTTTCTCCTTCAGCCGTATGGGCAATGGGCAATTTTACATCTAATATAGGTTGAGAAAAAAATGGAGCTGTAACCATAAAAATAATAACTAATACCAGACACACATCAACCAATGGGGTAATATTTACACCAGTAATTGCTTTTGCATCATTCATATATTCCATAGGATCATTCATTGTTATTCCCGTGTTCCTTCATAATGGCTAATTTTTTTGCCCCATTTTGTCTGGAAATGTCTAAGAGTCTGACTACATCATCTACCATATTTTTTTCTTCAGCTGTAATGGCTACCAACTTATCCTGACTTTTATTTAATGCCTTTCGCAATTTTCCGGGCAAGGTTTTCCACTGGACACTTTGTCCATTCAGGGTTAGCTCTCCAGTTGCCTTCAGATTAATACAAACATTTTCTGAAACAGCACATTTACCAGTAGCGACACCTGTCTTTGATTCAAGCACCCGAATCCCTGCCTGCATAAGCATGGGTGCAGTAACCATAAAGATGATAACTAAGATTAAACTCACATCTACCAATGGGGTAATGTTAGGGGCAGAGATATATTCTGTTTCAAAAGGAGATATTTTCATGGATATTAACCCTCTGATTCAAGCCCACCGGTGAGCATAACCAATAATTTTCGACTGCATATATCCATATTCATAACCGTAGTCTTCATTTGTTTTGTAAAATAATTATAACATACCACAGCAGGTATGGCTACCATCAACCCGGCAGCAGTAGCAACCAATGCCTCAGAAATACCCGCAGCTACAACAGCCGGACCACCAGATCCAGATGCAGCCAGATCATGAAATGCCCGAATAATACCCACCACAGTACCAAATAATCCAATAAGTGGTGAAATATTCCCCAGAGTACCAAGGACATTAAGAAACCGTTCCATCTTGATCATCTGTTCCAATCGAGTACTAATCATCAGCTCTTCTAAGTCAGGTTTGTGAAGGTATCGGTTTATTAATCCGGTTTTTACCACTGCCGGAACCGCACCCGTGGCATTCTCGCAAAAGCTTACAGCCTCCATAAATTTACCTGCATTTATAAATTTTTGAATACTATCCATAAACTTATTAGTATCAACACTTATTTTGCGAAAAAACCACCATCTCTCGATAACAAAGGCAAGAAGAAACATGGAACAGACTAAAAGTATCATCATGGTAAAGCTTTCTTTAAGTACAGCCAGAATATCTACGGTCATTATAGTAACCCCCATTTAATGAAAATTAGTAAACATTTGAATATCAGATATAAGTATGCCAGAAATAGCGGAAAAAGTCAAGGAAAATTATGAAAGAGCAGCAATTCTCATTTTGAAACGCAGAGGACGCAAGAGACGCAAAAAACATAGAAAACACTAATATTCCAAACATCTACATTCAGCAATTCTCATTATGAACCGCAGAGTCGCAGAGTCGCAGAGAATGCATAGAAATGTGTAAAAAGTGGATATGGAGATGATAGAGATATATGGATTTTTACTGCAAACTATATATAAAACGCTTCGTTCTATCCCCATTA
>JAZDHC010000299.1:0-2547 GCA_043806395.1 Candidatus Desantisiibacteriota bacterium
CTTTGTTTGAAAGCTTGCGGTTAGTTGAGAGTGCAATATTCCCCCTTAGAAAAGGGGGTTAGGGGGTTGTATTCTGTAGATGATGTCCCCTTGCCCGAAAGGAATCATATGAAAAACGATGAAAGTGAACCGTCCCCAAATAATGATAATTAGGAGTTACCCTAAAACAATTCCTCTTCCTTTGCAAAATCCTCTTGAGGCAATAAATGGCTGATATGATTCTTATTCAAAGCCATAAAATCTGTCTTGTACAGCATACTATCGCTCTCAACCGGATATATTTTAACATCTGTAATGGCAATAAAATCCTTTGCCCCTGCGTTTAATTCATCGATGATTCTGGCATCCTTATAGGTATACATTGTCCCCTCAATGCGATGAATATTTGTAAAAACAATTACTGGCAATTGTGCCTTTTCTACCCACATAAGTTTATTCCTCCTTCAAATAAGTTATCAGTTATCAGTTATCAGTTATCAGTTACAGAGGTTAATAGCTGACCTCTGACCTCTGACAACTGCTTATGTTACTCGTATTTTTAATTCTCTTAATTGCTTATCATCCACCTTGTATGGGGCTCCAGTCATCTGGCATATCCCTGACTGTGTCTTGGGAAAGGCAATGACATCACGAATAGACTCACCCCCAACCATAAACCTCAACAATCTATCAAGCCCGAGTGCAACCCCGCCATGTGGTGGGGCACCATATTCCAATGCCTCCAAAAGAAAGCCGAACTTCATTTCAGCCTCTTCTTTAGAAAGGTTTAAGAGGCTAAAAACCTTTTCCTGTATATTCCGATGGTGAATTCTAATAGAGCCACCGCCGATCTCTACCCCATTAAGCACCACATCATAGGCATTTGCCTTGACCTTGAGCGGATCAATGTCAAGCAATGGATAATCTGTTTCCTTTGGTGAGGTAAAGGGGTGGTGCATGGCTGTAAATCTTTTCTCCTCATCATCATACTCAAATAACGGGGCATTCATTACCCAGATAAAATTAAAGGTATTCTCTGGAATCATATTTAACTTTTTAGCCAGATGCAGCCTTAGCTGGCAAAGGCTCATAGCAACTATTTTTGGTGTATCTGCTATAAATAAACACAGCGAATTTTCATCGGCATTCATCCTCTCTAAGATTTTGTCCCTTGCCTCTTCAGATAGAAACTTGGCAATGGGTGACTCCTTGCCCTTAAAATAAGCCAGCCCCTTTGCCCCATAGGTACTAACAAAATTTGTTAATTCATCAATATCCTTCCGACTGATGGATGCCATATTTGGCACACAAATGCCTTTTACCTGACCTACCTGAGCAATTGCCCGATTAAACACCTGACATGCTTCATCCTTAACCAGTGAGGTAATATCCACTAATTCCATGCCAAAACGGGTATCTGGTGCATCAGAGCCATATCTTGCCATTGCCTCATCAAAATCTATTATTGGGAATGGCGTTTTGACCTCTATCCCCAAACCCTCCTTGAATATAGAAGTCAGCAAGCCTTCAATTAATTTACAAATATCATCTATCTCTACAAAGGAAGCCTCAATATCAACCTGAGTAAACTCTGGCTGCCTATCTGCCCGCAAGTCTTCATCCCTGAAACACTTAACAATCTGGAAATACTTTTCAAACCCGGCTACCATCAAAATCTGCTTGAAAAGTTGTGGGGATTGTGGAAGTGCATAAAACTCTCCAGGGCTAAGCCTGCTTGGCACCAGAAAATCTCTTGCCCCCTCTGGCGTACTCTTGATGAGCATGGGTGTTTCCACCTCAATATAGCCATTTTCATCCAAAAATCGTCTTGTGATCTGGTACACCTTGTGTCTCAGGAATATATTTTTCTGCATCTGCGGCCTTCTCAAGTCAAGGTAACGGTACTTAAGTCTGACATCTTCGGCGACATTCATCTCATCACTGATGGAAAACGGTGGTGTTTTTGATGAATTAATAATGGTTAATTCATGGACTAATATCTCTATTTCTCCAGTGGTTAAATCAGGGTTTATTGTACCATGTGGCCTTGCACAAACCTGTCCCTTGACCTCCAGAACGAATTCACTCCTGAGTTCATGTGCCTTAGCATGAGCGATATCATCTGCTTCTGGCGAGAATACTATTTGCGAAATACCTGCCCTATCCCTCAAATCAATAAAAATTAATTTCCCGTGATCCCTTCGGCGATTGACCCAGCCAACCAAAACAACCTCTTCTCCTATGTTTTGTAGCCCTAATTCTCCACAATTATGAGTTTTTTTCATGTATATTGCCCCTTTTTTACTGTACGAAATTTAATGTAATTCCTCAGATTATTTCGGCTGTAGGTAGTGACTAATAGTCTACAGTCTAAACACCTAAGTAGTTATATGATACACTGAATTGCATGGTTTGTCAAGGAAAAAAATCGACCTGTGCAGTTGAAATTCACTACATACCCTTAAAATATTTGCAATTTTCATGAGATAAAGGTATTTTTTTGTAGAAATAATGGTAACTACTCAGGTGTAAATAAGGGAAAAGGGGAAAGTAGGGGAAAATGGAAAA
>JAZDHC010000300.1:0-11669 GCA_043806395.1 Candidatus Desantisiibacteriota bacterium
GGTAAACTCCAGCAGGAATCCAGAACCTATTGAAATTACTGTATTCCCGTTTTCACGGGAATGACAAATCGTTAGTAAATCAACAGAGTCACGAATGGACACGAATTTTTTATTTTCCAAATTCTCTTCTCATTTGTGTCAATTAGTGTAATTTGTGGCTGAATAGTTATCACTCGATGTTCAAGTTTTCACCACGAAGTTACAAAAATGAGATTCCTGCATTCGCAGGAATGACAGTTTGTCGTACTATAACAGCCATAAAGTATTTGTCATTCCTGCGAATGCAGGAATCTCCATTCTATTCTTTCGTGATAAACATTCATCATCTTTTAAAAAACTTGAACATCGAGTATCATAATATTATACGAGGAGGATAAATGTATATTCAAAGAAAAATAAAATGGTTGCTTCTTTTTTTGCTGATTGTTCAGGGGGTATGGGTTGGGATGCAGAGGGAGTGCTTGGCAGGAGATGTTAGTGGACCATATTTTTCTAACACAACATGGTCGCTATCAGGTAGTCCGTATTATGTTGTTGGAGATGTGCAAATTGCTTTAGAAGCTACTTTAACAATAGAAGCTGGTGTTGTTATCAAGTTTACGGGACCATATCAAATACTTGTCAAAGGTGCTATTATAGCAAATGGGAATACAAATAGCCCTATTGTTTTTACTAATTCTGAATCAAGCAATTCATCTGGTGCTACAATGTTGAAATTTGTAGGCGCGAATTTGTCTGCTTCGCAATTGAGTTACCTTAATATGTCTTATGCCTCTAAAGCAATTATGGTTGGCTATGGCGGAGGGGAACATAACCCAGGCGACTCATGTATTGGTACTCTCACAGTGTCAGAACTTGAAGTCAAAAATGCTGAAATAAGAACTGGAGGATACCAAACATCGGCAAAATTTGTTATAAACAATGCAACAATTACCTCAAGCACTATTATTGGTCAATATCCCAGAAGCGAACCTATAGAGATCAAGAATGCAACTATTTTGGATTCTACCATTTGGTCAGATTCATATAATTATGGAATTACCATAGAAAACTCTGCTGTTAAAGATAGTCGATTTCTTCTTGGATGTTGTGGAGCTAATTTCAATATTAAAGATAGTACACTTATAAATTCAAGTATCCAAGAGGGTGGAGGTTCTCCAGTAGCTGGTCCTGTTCAAATAGTTAATAGCCATTTAATCAATTCCCCAATAAATTTGCCTCTTGCCAATTGCATAATATCTAATAGTATAGTTAAGTTTAATGAAACATCTAATGTGAAATTCGGAAATGGAGCAATCACAAACTCTATTTTTATTGGTAATAGTACTGGAGTTGGCATTGAAATCACTGGCTACAATGGATACAATACAGGTGGTAGTGTGAACATTACCAGTAGCACAGTGATAAATAATCAGACCGGCATAAAATTTAGTGGAGCTAATGCTGTAACCATACAGAATACGAATTTCTTTAATAATACCAGCTATAACTTGGAAAACAGGACAGCAGTCGGGATAACAGCTACTTCCAATTATTGGGGAACCTCAAGCAGTTCTGCTATTGCGAAAATGATTTATGACTATTATGATAACATAAATTTTGGCAAGGTAAATTATTCTACCTACCTTTCTTCACATAATATTACCGCTCCCATTTCACTGCCGTCTAATCTTACTGCTACCATTGTTGGCAATAATGTTCAATTAAATTGGATAGCAAATCCTGAAAGCGATGTTGCTGGATACAAGGTCTATTGGGATACGGATTCAGGATATCCCTATGCCAATGTGGTGGATGTTGGAAATGTTACTTCCTATACTATAACAGGAATTGCTTCTAGAACCTACAGTGTTGCAGTAACTGCCTACGATAATGACTATAACTCTAATAGTGATATTTCTAATACTATTATCAATGAGAATCAAACAAATGGAAATGAGAGTTGGTATTGTATTCCTATTTATGGTACACTCAGTGTAACCTCTAATCCTTCAGGTGCAAACATCCTCATTAATGGTACAACTATAGGAAAAACCACACCCGCAGAATTATTATTGCCAGTAGGCAGTTATACCCTGACCTTGACACTGGCAAATTATCACACTTACACCACCACTTGCACAATAAACCCGGGTTCGTTAACATCTATTCAAGGTATTCTAACACCATATCTTGGTACATTCAGCATATCTTCTTCACCAACAGGTGCCAATATATTCATTAACGGCTCAGATACAGGAAAAACCACACCAGCAGAATTATCATTACAAGTAGGCACTTACACCCTGACACTAATGTTGACAAATTTCCACACATACACTACCACTTGTACCATAAGCCCTGACTTAACAACCCAGAGCTCTGGCACTCTAACACCATACCCTGGCACACTCAGCATAACCTCTTCCCCAACAGGTGCCAGAATTTACCTTGACGGTACTGATACTCTTCAGGTAACTACTCATACATTTCCTAATATTTCACCAGGAACGCATACGATTAAACTGACCTTATCTGGCTATCAAGATTGGTATGGGACGGCAACGGTTACGGCTGGTTTGACTACCGGTGTTTATGCGACACTGACACTGATACCTCCGGGCACAGTTACCGCCCTTTGCATTCAACCGGTAATGGTCATCATCACAGTTGATGGTTCCGTTGCCTTTACTACTATGGCGATGGATAGCTACGGCAACACCCAGACAGTTACTGCCCAGACAACATTCACCACAAATGACCCGACCGGGATAATGAGTGCCAATATTTACTATTCGGGCATGATAGGTACATGGACAATCACTGCCATTTACAATGGACTTGTTGCCGCGACAACCGTGAATGTTTATGGCACAGCTACGATTACCGGCAATATCTCGATTTCCTCCACACCAGCCGGTGCCAGAATCTACCTTGATGGTACTGATACTACTCAGGTGACTACTCACACATTTGCTAATATTTCACCAGGAACACATCCTATTAAACTAACCTTATCCGGCTATCAGGACTGGTATGGAACAGCAACGGTTACTGCTGGTTTAACCACCTATATTTATGCAACACTTACACCGACTTCAGTTGGGAGGGTGACAGTTTATGATGCTAACGGAAACTTTGTAGGAACTTACACAACAATTCAAGCAGGGATAAATGCCTGCCCAGTAAGTGGTACGGTTTCTGTTGCGGCTGGAACTTTTAATGAGGCGGTTTATATCAACAAAAGGATTGCCCTTGTGAGTGTAATATCGAACTCTACCACCATCACTGCCGCTGGGCTTGGTAATACAAACACGGTAACCTTTGCTGGC
The DNA here is from genome assembly GCA_043806395.1 of Candidatus Desantisiibacteriota bacterium. Classification (GTDB taxonomy): domain Bacteria; phylum UBA9089; class CG2-30-40-21; order CG2-30-40-21; family CG2-30-40-21; genus CG2-30-40-21. Next base: position 3,312 of record JAZDHC010000300.1, read on the forward strand.
ACTACTACTAACAATGCCTCTATCTCTGGGTTCAGGATTACGGGGGCATCATGGTTTGGCATCTCTTGCAATAACGACTCCCCCACCATCACCAACAACATCATCTCAGGAAATAACAAGGGCATTTACTGCAGTGGCTCCTCTCCCACCATTACCAACAACACTATCTCAGGAAATAGCAATGATGGCATCTACTGCTCCTCCTCCTCCCCATCCATTATCAATAACACTATTTCAGGGAATAATGCTTGTGGCATCTACTGCTACTCCTCTTTTCCCACCATCACCAATAACACCATTTCAGAGAATGGCAATGGCATCTACTGCTACGAATCCTCTCCAACCATCACTAACAACATCTTCTCAGGGAATGATGTTGGTATCTACTCCTACTCCGGCTCCTCCCCAACCATCAATTATAACTGTGTCTGGGGGAATGGCCAAAATTATTACTACTATTGCTCTGCTGGTCCAAATGATATCTCCGCTGATCCCCAATTCGTAGGTGCAAGCGACTATCGTCTTGGCTCTTCATCTCCCTGCATAAACGCAGGCTCAAACATAGCCACAGGTATTCAGATTACTGACAAAGACGGCAACCCACGCATAGTCAATGGCATCGTTGATATGGGTGCTTATGAATATCAAGGAAACTCAACCGTGATACCACTTAATATCACCATCACATCCCTCCCTTCTGGCACAGTAAACATCTATTACCGTGGCACTTTAACCGCCACTGGTGGTATCCCACCCTACACATGGTCATATTTCGGCAATCTTCCTACTGGCTTAATCCTTTCAACAAATGGTATAATTTCAGGTACCCCAACCAATGCAGGGACAGTCACATTTACTGCACAAGTTACTGACCAGACAGGAAGCAGTACGACAACGGGTAAATCTATCATGATAAAGGTAACTCCTTCCTTAACCAGCAGGTTTGAGATTATTACCAAGAATAACGGTACAGAAACCGCAGGACAACCCTTTTCGGTTACTATTCGTGTCATAGATGACTATGATAATCTGGATCCGAGCTATACTGGCAGCCATCGTATCAGATGGGTATGTAATGCCACCCGTTCGACTAACGACAGCCTTCCCTCTATTGCCCCGAATGGCACTTATTCGTTTACTGCTGGTGTGGCAGAGGTGAGTGGGTTCAGATTAGTTAATGCTGACGAGATACCAACCATTATTGCCCGGGATGGCAGTATTGAGGGAAGCTCAAAGCCGATAATCGTAACGCCAGGCACACCCACAAGTTTTGAGATAATCACCCCAAACTATGTTAAGGCTGGCGAGTTATTTAATATTACTAAGATTACGGCTAAGGATGATTATGGCAATGTTGCCAAAAGCTATACAGGCGATAAGTCTTTCACCTACAGCGGACCAGGCAATGGCTTGCTCAAGGGCATCCCAGGCTATACCAGAGTGGTTAACTTTGATAAAGGAATCTCCACGACTGTTCTGAAAACAACCCTTTATAGGGCAGAAAAGGTCAGGATCCATGTAGAAGAGGGCGGCGGCATCTCTGGCAGTAGAATATTTGGGGATTCGATGGAGATTGAGGTAAGGGGGGCTGGTGAGGCTGTGTTTCAGGTAGCTACTCAGTATGATAATGCAGAGACCGCTGGTGAGGCATTCTCAATAATCCTTAGAACCATGGATGAGTTTGGCAATGCCGTATCTAGCTATGAACATGTCCATTATCTTGTGTGGACATGGACAGCAGCCGCATCACCGGGTGGGGTTATGCCTGATAGACCCTTGAATGGCAACGCAGATTTTGAATATGGTGTAGCTACTATTCAGGGATTCAGGCTCACCAATGCCACACAAACACCAACCATCTCTGTTACTGACGGTGATGTTCGTGGAACATCCGCTGTTATAAGGGTTAAGCCAAACAAAGCCGTTTTGTTTGATATCTCTGTCCCCTCACCGGTGACCGTGAATCGCCCCTTTAATATCTCCAGGGTTATTGCAAGGGATGCCTTTGGCAATATTGATCTTAGTTATTCTGGGGATAAAATATTGCTGTATTCAGGTCCCAAAAGCGATGCTGCTAATGGCGACCCTGGATATACCTATGCAGCCCATTTTGAGGCAGGTATACTGACAACTCCTCTATCTACTATCCTGAGCAAAGAAGAACTTACGGCTATTACAATTAGTGAAGGGAATGTCGTTGGTACCTCCAATGGGATTGAGGTTCTGACCATGGGTGCCTGTTTTTTGATTAACCCGCATGAGGTTTATGCCAGTACCAATCAAATAATGAACTGTCAGATTACTAATAATAACTCGGCATCGATAGACAAGATACAGATTGTTATCCCATATGGATTTACATTTGCAGCCCTTAGCGTGCCCCAGTGCTCTGATAAGAATAAGGTATGGAATGCCGTGCACAATGGTCAGGAAGTAGTTTTAATCCCGGCAACGGTAAGCGACTGTTTGCTTAATGGCGAATCCATTCAGATAGAGATTACGGTTAAAATCATGGGGCAGGAGCAGGTATCTGTATCCTTTCCATGTATGATTACCTCTGGGAGCTTTATCCTTCGGGCAATTGAATCAAAAGAAGGCGACGGCCAGGTACGCATTACGGCATATCAATTGGAGGCAGATGCCTTTCCAAGGATTATTTTGTTAGGGGGTACTGCCACGATTATTGCCAGATTAGCTGAGATTGCGACCAGCAAGCCTTATTTTAATGGGCTTGTTGAGTTTAGCATTGTTTCCGGGACAGAGAATGCTGTTCTGCTTGGTGATCCCAAGGTTTACACCAATCCCTTGGGCTCGGCAACGATAAATCTTAAGGCTGGAACAAGCACGGGTACGGTTACGGTCCAGATTAAATACCGACAGTATGACATTAAAACCGTAAGTATCCGCATCAATCCCGGTACAGCAACCCAATTCAAGTTTGCGATTCCAGCAACAAATATGGCTGGTCAGTCCTTTTCCCTTTCATATCTTGCGGCTTGCGACTTGTACGGCAATGTAGCGACAGATTATCAGGGAAATAAGACGCTGAATTATTCCGGCCCCGGCACAGCAACCAGAAATCCTGTGTATCCAAACCCTGTAACCTTTGATCATGGTATAGCTAATGTATCCTCCATGATTACCTTGTACAAGGCTGAGGAGACCAAAATCCATATTGAGGATGGGGCTGTTAAGGGAGATTCAGGCACAATTACGGTCAGACCCGGCACACCACACTATTTTGAAATTACCACTGAACACAATCAGACAGAGCAGGCTGGCACCCCATTCTCTATCACTCTTAAGGCAAGGGATATTTATGGTAATCTGGCTACAGGCTATGAGGGTAGTCAATACCTTGCATGGACATGGACAGCTACCAACTCACCAAATAATACCTATCCAACACGGCCAACGGATGGTTATCAAACATTTATCAATGGCTCAACAACAGTCCATGGGTTTATTCTTGTCAACGCTCAGGAAATGCCTGTGATTGCAGTAATAAGTGATAGGCTCATAAGCGGCACAAGCACAAAAATCATGGTTGTGATGATTGACACTACCCCGCCAACAGGTAAGCCAGCTACCCCAACAGATACAGGCACCTATTCAACATCCACAGCAATTTCATTCTCATGGGGTAAAGGGGCTGCTGACGATGCAGAGACAGGGATTGGCGGCTACAGATTGCAGATTGAAGGTGTCAAAGGGACAGCAACCATGATAATCTTTGATGCTGTTGTTGGTAATGTTTTGTCTTACACAGCGGTAACTGCTGCCAATTCCTATACTTATCGTGCCCGGGTAAAGGCAAGGAATGGTTACGGGGTAGAGGCTGACGATGCGTATTGGTCTGATTGGAGTGATGGCATAACGATTGATGCTACACCGCCAACAGGTAAGCCATCCACCCCAACAGATACCGGCAGTTATTCAACATCAACAACGATTTCGTTCTCATGGGGCAAGGGGGCTGCTACTGATACGGAGACAGATATTGGCGGTTACAGATTACAGATTAAGGGTGTTCAGGGGACAGCAATCGGGATAATTCTTGATGCTGTTGTTGGTAATGTCCTGTCTTACGCAACAGTAAATGCTATCCATTCATTTACCTATTATGCCCGAGTAAAGGCAAGAAACGGTTACGGAGCAGAGGCTGAGGATACCTATTGGTCAGATTGGAGTAATGGGATACTGATTGATACCACACCACCCACAGGCAAGCCATCCACCCCAACAGATACCGGCACCTATTCAACATCCACAGCAATTTCGTTCTCATGGAATAAAGGGGCTGCTGCTGATGCAGAGACAGGGATTAGCGGCTACAGATTACAGATTAAGGGTGTCAGGGGGACAGCAACCGAGACAATTTTTGATGCTGGTGTTGGTAATGTCTTGTCTTACACAACAATAAATGCTACCCAATCGATTACATATTATGCCCGGGTAAAGGCAAAGAACGGTTACGGAGTGGAGGCTAACGATGCTTATTGGTCAGATTGGAGTAATGGCATACTGATTGATACTACACTGCCAACAGGCAAGCCAACTACCCCAACTTATATTGGTACTTATTCATCATCCACAGAGATTTCGTTCTCATGGAATAAAGGGGCTGCTAACGATGCAGAGACAGGAATTGGCAGCTATAGATTACAGATTAAGGGTGTCAGGGGGACAGCAACCGAGACAATTTTTGATGCTGGTGTTGGTAATGTTCTGTCCTACACAACGGTAAATGCCACCCAGTCGATTACATATTATGCCCGGGTAAAGGCAAAGAACAATTACGGAGTAGAAGCTGACGATACCTATTGGTCAGATTGGAGTAATGGTATAATGATTGACACTACCCCGCCAACAGGTAAGCCATCCACCCCAACAGATACCGGTACCTATTCAACATCCACAGCAATTTCATTCTCATGGGGTAAAGGGGCTGCTATTGATGCAGAGACAGGGATTGGTGGCTACAGATTACAGATTGAAGGTGTCAGGGGGGCAGCGACCAAGACAGTTTTTGATGTTGGTGTTGGTAATGTGTTGTCTTACACAATAGTAAATGCCACACATTCGTTTACCTATCGTGCCCGGGTAAAGGCAAGGAATGGTTACGGGGTAGAGGCTGCTGATACCTATTGGTCAGATTGGAGTGATGGGATAGAAGTAGACACTGAACCGCCTAAGGTGTCAATAATTAGTTTGCCAACAGGTGAGTCGCAAATAAAAAGCGGAAGGGTTACACTGACTGGAACAACCGAATCAGGGGCAACCTTATCTCAAATAACCATAAAAGATCAACGAGGAAACATTTTGTTGCAGGGAAAGATATATTTTGCAACCATTGATTCTGATGGAAAAATCAATATAACAATAGATTCAGGTGAGCTGGCAAGGAATTATCCCCTCTCTTCGAAGATAGTAATTGAATTTACCATTAAGGACAAGGCAGGGAATCTTGTTACTAATTGCTCTTCACCAATAGATTTTGCAGCTTTCACAGGCGAAAAGTTTACACTTTACAATAATCTGTTTGACCCGACAAAGAATGAAGAGGTGCTCATTAAATATGAATTGACTACAAATGCTGAGGTAAGTATTATGATCTATGATTTTAGGGGTGCTTTGGTTAAAACTTTAGTGGATAGCTATCAAGGTGCTGGCATATATACAAAGACATGGAACGGTAGAAATGATAACGGGGTAATTGTAGCCAGTGGGATTTACTTAATCCAGATAAAAGCTGGTGGTTTTAAGGAAACAAAGAAAATAGCAATAGTGGAATAAAACATGGTTCAAAGACATGGTGTCAATGCACTGCACATATTATATACAAGGAGGCTTAAATGAAAACAAACACAGTGATTACTAATTTATGTAAACATTTGATTGCAGCAGGGGTGCTTACTTTATCGCTGTATATCAATGCTTATGCCGCAGGTGAGACCATTTTGATTCCCCTTGATGGGTTAATGGGTGCCAGACCAGCAGGGATGGGGGAAACATTTATTGGGCTGTCCGATGACATCAATGCCCTGCATTCCAATCCTGCTGGATTAAGTTTTCTTGTCCAACCAGAGGTTAGCACCATGTATCTAACTGGGCTTACAGATAGTCATTATGGTTTTGTCGGTGTTGTTTATCCGTTTAAGAAGAGTACAATTGGATTAAGCATGGCTATTTTTGATGGCGGCAAAATGAATGTTAATATGCTTAATTCGAATGGTTCATTCAAGGAATCAAAATCGCTTTCTGCTCAAAAAGATTCTATCGCCATGTTTTCTTACAGCTTTGCCGTTGGTTCGGCTTTAAGTATGGGATGGAATTTGAAGGCGATAAGTTCAATATTGGCAGAAGATTATAATGCTGCCGCCTATGCTGTTGACATGGGGATACTTATTCGTCCTGTAAATGACAGGCTTTGTCTGGGGCTTGCAGCCAAAAATATTGTTGGTACTCCAATAAAGTATAAAAATGTTGAACATTCATTACCCGTAACGGTTAAGGTTGGATGTGCCTTGAGACAGAATGATTGGCTGACCCTTTGTGCTGATTATGAAAAGCCTGGTACAGGCTTAAAATCCGGCTTCAAGCTGGGGGGTGAATTCCTGATTAAAAAGCTGATAGCCTTAAGGGCTGGATACAAGATTGGCTATGACCAGTCAACATTTAATCTTGGGTTTGGTATAAATACAAGGGGATTTCTTATTGATTACAGCTTTGCCGGGATGAAGGATCTGGATAGTATGCAGCAGGTGTCTTTTACAACGAATTTTGGCGGATTAAGCAACTATCGTAAGGCTGAGGGTTATCACAAAAAAGGGATGTATGAACGGGCAATCTATTGGGCAGGCAAGATCAAGGAATCAGATGAAAATTTTGAACAGACAAAAGAGATAATCGCTGATTCAAGGAAACAAGTTACTGCCTATGCCTATTATGCTAAGGGTGAAAGGTTTTTCATGAATAGAAACTATGAAGTGGCTGTTGAATGCTGGCAAAAGGTTGTGGAAACTATTCCCAAATACCATAATACAGAAGCACTGTTAGACAATGCCAAGGTTTGTTTGGCAATGGAAGAGGCAAGAATAGCTATGAGCAAAGCACGAAAAATCGTGAACGAGGCAGCATCTATGGGATTGGATATGGAAAAAGCAAAGAATATCCTCGATGACTCCAAAGGGTTATACGAGCGGACAGACTATTCTGCAGCAAAAACCAGGGCAGAGGAATCCTCTCAAATCGCAAGCTTGGAATTGGGGAAGAAGAAGGAAGAAATAGCGGCTGTCCAGCCTGTGCAGCCTGCCCAACCTGTGAAAAAGCCAAAACTTGTAACTAAGAGGATAAATATTGCCGTATCTGACCTTGAGGCACACGAGACATCAGCAATGGAAGCATCAACAATAGCTGATTTCTTAAGAACAGAATTAATTAATTCACAAGCATTTATTGTCCTTGAGCGAAGTAATATGTCTACGATACTTGCCGAGCAGCATTTCCAACAAACCGGATGTACAACGAATGAATGTGCCATCCAGATGGGTAAGATATTGAATGTACAAAAGATATTGATTGGCAGTTTCAGTAAGATCCTGGGTATGTATCATATCAATGTGCGATTGGTTGATGTAGAGACCGGGGCAGCAATTTTAGCTGAGACAGTAAGCTTTACTAACACAGAAGAGTTGTCTGCAAAGATAACAGAGTTAGTTAATAAAATTGCTAAACGGGTGGCGGAACAATGAAGAATTTAGCATGGTTCAAAACTATTCACCACAGGGGTGCAGAAAAAAAACCATCCCCTGAATTTAGGAACAAAATACTTAATTTTAGCTTGTCAACTTATCCTATCTATGTTATAATAGGTTTATGGCACGAATAAAGAGAGTTGTTATTCCATATATACCTCATCACATTACCCAGCGAGGCAATCGCCATCAGGAGGTTTTCTTTTGTCAAACTGAACCCTGTACGAGCAAAGTTAGTACAAATGCCGTGAAAGTACGAGTGGTCAATTGCTGATGCACACATGACAGGTAAAGATGATAAGCTGATCAAGACAAAAGCATTGTTATCAACAGTAGAAAATTGGGGAAAATTTCTGATGAGTGGATTAAGCAAGGATGTGGTTGATGATATATGGGCGCCTCTAAAAACTCAATCAAGTCGATGATGGCAAGGCGCAAAGATGCGAAAAAGCGCAGTTTGCAAGTGGTAAATGAGCATTTTGAGCAGCTTTGCAACGCTGCCAGCGTGGCTTTAGTGGGTTTTTAGAGGCGCCCTTAACCCTTTCCTGCTGTGTATACACACTCATGGATGCCCCCTTTACCTGTCCAACAATAGTAATGC
>JAZDHC010000301.1:0-5087 GCA_043806395.1 Candidatus Desantisiibacteriota bacterium
AATAAAGGATGGTGAAAAATATTGAAAGAATTAATAAATCTTGAGAATTTTCCAATTAATGTAAAAGAATCTGTTGCCCCTTATGCCTCTGAGCTACTCCGAATCTATCAGAACAACCTGAAAAGCATCGTGGTTTATGGAAGTGCTACTCAATCAGAGGATTTTTCTCAAAAACACTCAAACATCAATCTTCTTATTATCCTGAATGAGATTAATCTCTATGAGCTGAAAAAAGCTGTTAAATTAGTCAATGGCATGGGCAGAAAAAGGAAGATTGTGCCACTATTTCTTACCCTGACCCATATCCAGACATCAATGGATGTTTTCCCTGTTGAATTTTTGGAAATGAAGGAAAATAATGTGGTAATATATGGTGAGGATGTATTTAGAGACTTAGAAATTTCTCCGAGGAATATTCGCCTTCAGTGTGAGGAGCAGATAAAGGGGAAGATTATTCGACTCAGACAGGCATATCTTGAGTTATCAACCAAACCAGAGGCAATGGAAAGGCTGATGGTATCCTCATTAACCACATTGATGCCTATTCTAAGGAACATTCTTCGACTCAAGATGGCACAAATGCCGCCAATTAAAAAGGGACAGATAATAGAGGGACTTGCCAGGGAATACGGCATAAATACAGCTCCTCTCCTGAACATATTAGAGAGCAAGAATCAAGTGAAGAAAATACCTAAAAATAATGTGGAATCTGTTTTTGAGCAATATCTGGAAATCCTTCAAGGGTTAGCCATAGCTGTAGATCAGTTAAAGGTAGGTTAAACCATGAGGAAAAGGTTTCTGTTATGCTTGTTTTTGCTGATGATTAGCAAGTGTTATGCTGGGGAGATTACATATCCAGAGCCGATTGGTTTTGTTAATGATTTTGCGGGTGTAATCCCGGAAAACGATGAGGCTGCTCTTAATCAATTACTTAATGAGGTAAAGGAAAAGGGTAATGGGGCAGAGATAGCCGTGGTTACTGCTCAGAGCATTGCCCCTATGTCAATAGAGGAATATAGCGTCAGATTATTTGAAAAATGGGGTATTGGGAAAAAGGGCAAGGATAATGGTGTTTTGGTACTCTTAGCTATAAATGAGAAAAAGGCAAGGATAGAGGTTGGTTATGGATTAGAAGGGGCATTGCCAGATGGCAAGTGTGGTGAAATAATCCGAATGCAGATGGCTCCATATTTTAAGAATGGGGATTTTGGAACAGGGATATTGTCCGGGGTATCAGTAATTACTCAGGTAATTGCCAAGGAATATGGGATTCAATTAGAAGGCAGCAGGCAGGATGAAAGAAGGGTTGTTAAAACAAGGCATGGTTTGTTTGAGCAGATCTTTTTCCTGTTGTTTATCCTTATAGGTGGCATTTGCTCTTTTGTTAGCTCGATATTTCCCGGTTCAAGATCCCGTCGAGGGTTCTGGTCAGGGGGAAGTGGTTTGGGAATGGGTTTAGGCATGAGTGGGTTCGGTGGTGGTGGCGGTGGATTTAGTGGTGGTTTTGGCGGATTTGGCGGTGGATTTAGTGGCGGTGGTGGGGCATCAGGGGGATGGTAGGTAGAAAATTAAAAAATGGAGGTAAAAACCACATGAAAACAATCAATCTGCGTAATCTGCGTAATCTGCGGATAATCTTAGTCTGATTTTGTGGTGAACTGTTTTGTTAGTTTGTATTAAGGAGGAGATAATGGTTACTTTCGATGATTTCAAGAAAATAGAGATCAGGATTGGCAAGGTTCTGGCAGCTCAAAGGGTTGAAGGAACGGATAAACTTATGAAACTTGAGGTTGATATTGGAGAAGAGAGGAGACAAATTATTGCAGGTATTGCCCATGCTTATACACCTGAAGAAATAATTGGCAAAGAAATACCAGTTTTGATAAATCTTGAGCCACGAAAACTACGAGGTATTGAAAGTCAAGGTATGATTTTGGCAGCAATAGATGGAGAAATGCCAGTTCTATTGCATCCGGCTAAAGAAGTTTTGCCGGGAAGTATGATACGATAAAAAAGGAGGTTCGTTGAAGATAAAAAAGGGATGTATAATTACCGCAGGTATATTAGGTGGGATAGTATTGGTTGTGGTTATGGTAGCTGGTTGGCTCATTTCTCACTACAACCAGATGACCATAGCTCATGAGTCTGTCACTTCCTCATGGTCACAGGTGGAAAATCAACTCCAGCGAAGGAGTGATCTGATACCCAATCTGGTTTCCTCTGCTAAGGGGTACATGAAGCATGAAAAAGAGATATTTACTCATATTGCTGATGCCAGGGCAAAACTATCCGGGGCAACAACTATCCCACAAAAGATAGGTGCTTCTGCAGCCTTAGAGGGTGCGTTGTCACGGCTGTTAGTTATTGTCGAGCGATACCCTGACTTAAAGGCAAATGAGACCATGGCTCGATTGATGGATGAATTAGCCGGTACAGAGAATAGACTCTCTGTCGAACGAAGGCGGTATAATGAAGAGGTTAAGTCGTTTAATATGCTGATTAAACGCATCCCGCAACGCTTTTTAGCCGGGATTTTTGGTTTTGAAGAAGCTACCTACTTTAAGGCACAAGAGGCTGCCAAGACTGTGCCAAAGGTAGAATTTTAGGCATGGTTTCAAAATTGTTCACCGCAGGGTCACAGATGATACAGAGGATTACAACCCCCTAACCCCCTTTATTAAGGGGGAATACCCCATAACCCCCTTTTTTAAGGGGGAATTAGGGAAACATAGATACTTGCTTGCTCAATTTGTTACCCTGATTTGAACCATGCCGAATTTTAAGCACACAGGAGGTACAAAATGAAAACATTTGTTCTGGATACCAATGTCTTGCTTCATGACCCAAATGCAATATTTGTTTTTGCAGACAATGAGATAGTATTGCCATTATGTGTGATGGAGGAGATCGATGATCAGAAAAAACGAGTTGATGAGATTGGCAGAAACTCAAGGCATGTTGCCAGAAGTCTGGATGAATTAAGAAAAAAGAGTTCCTTGCTCGATGGGGTAAGGTTGAAAAATAACGGGTTATTGCGAATAGAAATATCCCCTTCTGCTTCATCCGATGTCTTTCCAACAGGCTTGGACCCACAAAAGGTAGATAATCAGATATTGGCATTAGCCCTTCACTTGAAAAAGGTTAGAAAAAATCCAGTTATCCTTGTCAGTAAAGACATTACCATGAGAATAAAGGCAGATGCCCTTGGGTTATTATGTCAAGATTATGAACGGCATAAGGTTGATGTTGATAATTTCTATACAGGGACTGCTGTTCTGGAGACAGACACGGATAGTATAAACAAATTTTATACTGAAGGTCGATTAGCGGTGAAAGATACCTCCTTTGAATTTGAACCAAATCAAAATATCACCATTGCTGATAGCCTTAATCCATCGCACTCTGGACTTGGCCGTTACAATTCTCGAGAAAAGGCAATTCTTCCACTTAAATCAACTAATGTCAACCTCTGGGGAATAAAGGCACGCAACAGAGAACAACAGTTTGCAATAGATATGCTTTTAGACGATAGCCTGCAAATTGTAACATTAATTGGTATTGCCGGAACAGGAAAGACTTTGCTTGCCCTTGCCGCAGGACTGACAAAAGTGATTAAAAATGAGCAATACAGTAAACTTCTCATAACCAGACCAATCATTCCTGTTGGCAAGGATATTGGTTTTCTGCCTGGTGATGTAGAGGCAAAGCTCATGCCAAGGATGCAGCCCATATCAGATAACCTATCATATCTCTTTTCTCTGCAGCACGAGGAACGATTTTCAAATATAAGTCTGGAATCCTTGATTGACGATGAAATAATTGAGTTGGAGGCTCTTTCCTATATCCGTGGCAGGTCTATTCCCAATCAATTTATCATTGTTGATGAGGCACAAAATCTAACCCCACATGAGATAAAGACAATTATTACCCGGGCAGGAACTGGTACCAAGATAGTTATTACTGGTGACCATTATCAGATTGATAACCCATACCTTGATTCATGCAGCAATGGCTTAACCTATCTGGTAGAAAGGTTCAAAGGGGTAGATATTTTTGGACATATAACCCTTGTTAAGGGTGAAAGGTCACCATTGGCAGAGCTGGCTGCAGAATTGTTGGATTAAGATAGAGAAGTGTATTTATATGCCGGAAGAAAATTGGTGTCAAAGAAAATTGGTGTCAGAACTCCCTAACTGCTTGTATTTGAATCAGATACAAATAATTAGGAAAAACGGAGGGACATATTCCATCATTTCTTAATGAATTTTTCCAGACATTTTAATTTTTTACTTGACTTGAGTGGTTTTTATAATGTATAATATTCAAACAATTAACAAAGTTGCTTACTTCTTGTTTTACTGATAACATTTTTGCCCCCTTATTCATAGTAGTTTTTGGTGAACAATTGAAAAATTCTCTACTTTTAAGGTTTGTTTAATATGTTCGATTCCACCATGTACAGAGTATACTATATAACATGTGTGCTATCAACAAGTTTTTGCGAGGAGATCAGGGATGATAAAAATGGCAGGTATGAAATCTGGGATTTTAACCCCAGGAGATCTGACCCAACTGTATATGTACCCAAATAATCCCTTCTCTGTCCCTTCAGGTACACTCTTCCAGCCATACGCATCCTTGTAAAACCACCCGAACCAACTACCATTCCAACATCTTACCACCAATTCCCTGCATCTGGCATCATTCTTGCTTAGATAATTGCAAAAGGGTGAAATATATCCATCACAATGGGAAATGGCATATTCCCTCTTAGAAAAAAGGGGGGCAGGGGGCTGTTCTCCTCTGTTCTGTGCCTTGTGTGGCAAATATTTTCTAACGCAGCATTATTATTTAGGAGTCAAGAAAAAATAAGTTGTACACCAAGAGCCACTGAGATGCTTGGCTGGCAAGGCGTGAGAAGCGAGCATGCTACTGTATGATTGCTCCGAACAACGAAGCCAGTCAAGATGTATCGGTGGCACGACTGTACAAGTTATTTTTTCTTGACGACTTACACCAGGAGTCATGAGCAAAACGAATGTGGTATAACAAAATTAATAGGGGGGGAATAGACAACATTATTAAGT
>JAZDHC010000302.1:0-15672 GCA_043806395.1 Candidatus Desantisiibacteriota bacterium
CATTATGAACCGCAGAGACGCAGAGACGCAGAGAATTTATATGCTTCATTCAGCGTTTCTTCTCTGCGACTCTGCGTCTCTGCGGTGGAAAAATATCAAAATGAGAATTACTACCATTGCGTCAGTTTAAGGTTGTTGAGAAAGTAGTTTGCATTGAGCTGAATTTAATCCCTTCATCTTGATAAGAATTATAGCAGAAAACAATTAAGATGTCAACTGATTAATTTCACAAAAGCAAGCAAAACAATGAAATGCTGAAGGCATGGCATTATTCTACGCTAATCGTTGTAATGTAAATTCTGGTCGCACAGGTCGAAATTTTTCTTGCAAAAATGCAGTAATAAGTGTATACTATTTTGTATTAGTATAAGGGGTAGGATTAAAAATAAATGTATGATATAATCGTTGTTGGGGGAGGACATGCTGGGTGTGAGGCGGCTTTGGCTGCTGCCCGAATGGGGATGAAAACCCTCTTATTGACCATGAACATTGATACTATTGGACAAATGTCCTGTAATCCAGCCATAGGTGGATTGGCTAAGGGGCAAATAGTAAGGGAGATAGATAGCCTTGGTGGTGAAATGGCAAAACTTATTGATAAGACAGGTATTCAGTTCAGAATGCTTAATACCAAAAAGGGGCCATCAGTCAGATCCCTCAGGGCACAGGCAGATAGAAAACAGTATCAACTTGCAGCTAAATGTAGCATCTCATCGCAAAAGAATCTGGATGTAAAATCAGCAATGGTGGAAGAAATCCTTGTTGATGGGTCAAGGGTTGTGGGGATAAAAACACAAACAGGTGATTGCTATTCTACTCAAGCCATGATTATTACTACTGGTACCTTCTTAAATGGATTGATTCATGTAGGGGATGTTTCTTCCTCTGGTGGCAGGATAGGAGAGCTTGCCTCAGCAGGATTATCAGATTCCCTCAAGAATTTGGGATTATCCATGGGGAGATTAAAAACCGGAACCAGCCCGAGAATAGATAAAAAAACCGTTGATTTTTCTATGCTTCAGATTCAAAACGGGGATACAGAACCAGTACCATTTTCCTTTTCTACTAAAAGAATAGACAGAGAGCAGATTCCCTGCTATATTACCCATACTACTCTGTTGACTCATGGGATAATTCAAGACAATCTTGATTCTTCGCCGCTTTATGGCGGAAAGATTCAGGGAACCGGGGTAAGATATTGCCCCTCTATTGAGGATAAGATTGTTAAGTTTCCGGAAAAAGTCAGTCATCAGGTATTTATTGAGCCAGAAGGCTACGATACAGATGAACTTTACCTGAATGGACTCTCTACCAGTCTGCCTGAAGACATTCAGTTGAAAATGTTGCGAACTATTCTTGGGCTGGAAGAGGTTAAAATACTTCGTTCTGGATATGCTATAGAGTATGATTTTGTTTTTCCAACCCAGCTCAAAGCCACCCTTGAGACAAAATTGATTGAGGGGCTGTATCTTGCGGGACAGATAAATGGTACTTCCGGGTACGAAGAGGCTGCGGGACAAGGAATTATGGCTGGAATAAATGCTGTCTTAAAAATTAGGAGACAGGAACCATTTATCCTCAAAAGATCTGAAGCCTATATTGGTGTATTAATAGATGATCTTGTTACAAAAGGAACAAAAGAGCCATATAGAATGTTTACCTCAAGGGCAGAGTATCGATTGCTTCTGCGGCATGATAATGCGGATCAAAGGCTGATGGGGTATGGGTTTGGGTTTGGATTGATAGCAGAGGAACAATATCAGGGGCTGGTAAGAAAGAAACTGCTTATTGCCATCGAGCGGGAGAGGTTGGAAAAAACCATGGTTTCGCCGTCTCAATTGATTGGAGAAAGGCTGGGGGATAAGCTGGAAGGTTTGAAAGACTCCTGTTCCCTTGCTCAACTTCTGCGGCGACCAGAGGTACTGTATGAGGATATTGAGGGTTTTTCGGGTCAAGTGCCAGAGGTGCTGTCTCATGATGTAAAAGAAGAGGTGGAGATAGAGATAAAATATGAGGGGTATATAAGGAGGCAGTTGTCCCATATCGAGGATTTCAAACGAATGGAAGGCTGGCTGATCCCCTTGGATTTTGATTATCATTCTGTTACAGTACTATCCCGTGAAACAAAGGAAAAGCTCTCGATCATACGACCTGTTTCCCTCGGTCAGGCTTCACGAATCTCAGGGGTGCGGGTGAGTGATATTTCGGTGTTGATGATTTATCTGGAAAGATTGAGGAGAGAGAGGATGAGGTAGGGGTATGATAAACGAGCAAATTCTTGCAGAAATTGTAAGGCGATTAGTAACTAACTTTCAGCCGTGTCAAATTATCCTTTTTGGTTCACAAGCACGACAGACAGCAGATGATCGTAGCGATGTAGATATTTTAGTTATTTGTTCCATTAAGGGCAAACGGCGGGCTTTGATGGTAGATATGGATTTATCTTTAGAAGGATTAGGCATTGCAAGAGATATTGTTATCCTTTCCCCTGAAGAATTTGAGATAGATCGTCAAATTCCAGGTACCATAGCCCGACCTGCATGGAAAGAAGGGAGAGTCCTTTATGAACGATCTTAACAAGGAAGTTTTACGAAAGGTAAGACAGTGGCTTACTTGTGCTGATGAAGATTTATGTCTGGCACAATGTGGTTTGACATTAATGAGTAGCTGTCCATATCGATTGATTGCATATCATGCCCAACAATGTGTTGAGAAATATCTGAAGGCATATCTTGTTCATCGAAAGGTAGACTTTCCTTATACCCATAATATTTCTCGATTGTTGGAATTATGCGTTGAGTTAGTAAGTTGGCCTGAAACGATTCAGGAGGCAAAACGGCTAACTTCTTATGCAATTACTACTCGTTACCCTGGTGAGGACGAAGAGGTAACAAAGGAAGAGGCAGAACAGGCAATTCATCTTGCCACTTGTGTTCAACAAATAGTTCAATCAACACTGATTCAGGAAGGAATGGTGCTCTCAGGAGAGGCAACTACATGAGTACTACCATTGACCAACTTGAATCGTTACCCTTGAACACTCTTTTGGAACAGGAAGCCTCACTAATGGGTATTACACTGAATGAAACCCATGTTGAGCAGTTTGTATCATATCTTGCCTTGCTCATGCAAGAGTCCCAAAAAGTAAATATTACTGCTGTTCGTGAGAAAAAAGAAATAGTAATCAAGCACTTTTTAGATTCCCTCAGCTGCGGGATGGCTGTGCAGTTAACCCCGGGAATGAGAGTGCTGGATGTGGGAAGTGGGGCAGGGTTTCCTGGTGTGCCATTGAAAATATATTCGCCAGAGATAATACTCACCGTGATGGATGCCAGTCGGAAACATATTGATTTTCTTTATAAGCTGCGGAGCAAGATAAATTGTGAGTTTGAGATATTAGAGGGAAGGGTGGAAGAATATGGACAAACCTCGCAGTATCGGGAGTCCTATGATCTTGTTGTTTCCAGGGCTGTGGCACAATTAGCCATATTGGCAGAGTATTGCCTGCCTATGATAAAAACAGGCGGTGTTTTTATTGCCATGAAGGGACAGACAGGGGGGATTGAGGCAAAGGATGTAGAACATGTTATTCAGATGCTCGGTGGGGAGATTGATGGGCTTGAAAGCGTAGTTTTGCCAGATGGAGGGAGCCCCTCTGGCAGCAGCAAGAGAACGCTTATCAAGGTGTTAAAGGTAAGGCAAACACCTTCCAAATATCCGAGAAGATCAGGGGTGCCGGAGAGAAAGCCATTGTAGAGGCAGACATATGTGTCTGTCCTGTATATATACTCAGCAAGGACATAAATTGTGTTTTTCGCTGGTC
Source organism: Candidatus Desantisiibacteriota bacterium (assembly GCA_043806395.1). Lineage (GTDB taxonomy): Bacteria > UBA9089 > CG2-30-40-21 > CG2-30-40-21 > CG2-30-40-21 > CG2-30-40-21. The sequence goes on from JAZDHC010000302.1 coordinate 3,824, forward strand.
TTAATCAACGATAGCTGCGTTGTTCAGGTTCGTAGGGGCGAACCTATGTGTTCGCCCAATTATTTGGGTAGACACACAGGTCTACCCCTACGGCTCACCTTCACGCCTTGCTCTCCTTGATTAATCCTCGCCGAAAATTCACAATTTATGCCCTCGCTGAGTATAGCTTATAAAGGATGTGTAAAATATGGGTAAAACAATTGTTATTTCTAATCAAAAGGGTGGCGTAGGAAAAACAACCACAGCCATTAACCTGTCTGCCTGTCTGGGGATGATGGGAAAAAAAATATTATTAGTGGATATGGATCCACAGGGAAATAGCTCCAGCGGGCTTGGGATTGATAAGCACAAATCTAACCCCAATATATATAATGTTCTGACAGGGCATGCCCATATTGAGGATGCTGTATGCAGCACTGCAATAGAACAGCTCTCCCTTGTTCCATCCAATGTTATCCTTACCGGGGCAGAGATAGAGCTTGTATCTGTAGAAAAGAGGGAGTTTGTGCTCAAACAAGCCATTCAAAGGGTAAAAGATGCTTATGATTTTATCTTTATTGACACCCCGCCATCGCTCGGCTTGCTGACATTAAACAGTATGGTGGCAGCAGATACTGTTCTGGTACCTATTCAATGCGAATATTATGCCCTTGAAGGCTTAAGTCAACTCCTTGGCACTATTACCCTGGTTCAAGGAAAATTAAATGCCTCACTAAAAATGGAGGGCATTCTCCTGACCATGTACGATCCAAGAACAAATCTGGCTCAACAGGTAGTCCATGAAATTACCACCTGTTTTGCTGATAAGGCATATAAAACCCTTATCCCTAATAATGTCCGTCTTGCAGAGGCACCAAGCTTTGGAAAGCCTGTTATTCTTTATGATATTAGTTCCAAGGGTGCAGAGGGGTATATGGCACTTGCTCGGGAGTTTTTGACAAAACAAGGCAACTAAAAAGTTTTACAAACTAAACACGCGGGAGGGAATTTTTGTGGCAAAGATAAAGAAGAAAAAAAGTGAATCATCGCAGGCAATATCTCAAGTAAGGATTAATAAAGAGACATGGATTATTCTTGGGGCAGGGATTCTGGTGGCTTTGCTGTATCTGATCACCATGCTTTTTTACACAGAGGGGCATCTTTCCTTGCCAGCATCAAAGGCATTTTATCAGTTTCAATATGCCAAACAAATAGCCACAGGTGAATTCTTTCGATTTGCCTCAGGGGATGTCCCCAGTACTGGTGCAGGTGGTTTGTTATACCCCTTGCTTTTAATACCTGCCTTTATCCTTGGAATAAAGGGGGCTGGAATAATTATTTATTCCTTTTTCCTTGGGACATTATTTCTTTTGCTTTCAGCATGGTTGCTTTTCTTAATAGGGCAAAAGATTGCAGGCAAGGAGACAGGGATACTCGCAGCCTTTCTCTTTCTATTAAACGGACCAATTCTGTGGACATACCTTGGCGGTACGGAAACACTTCTGTTTGCAACACTTAGCTTGCTTACTATATACTATTTCCTTAGGGCAATAAACACCAATAATTATACGGGTGTGATAATTTTTGCATCTCTTTTATCCCTTGTCCGATTTGAAGGGATTATTCTGGTTTGGATGCTAACCATAGTTTTTTTCATCAACATGATCATCTTCAAACAAATGGAATTTTCAAGGGGTGTTATAGCCATTATTCCAGCTATAATCGGTGGATTCCATTTATTTATAAATTTTCTATTTACAGGAAATCTCCTGCCAAATACCATTCATTCAGAATCAATCCTTTTTCAGGCAAACACACCTTTTCCAGAGATAATAGGACAGGCATGCAAGTATTATTTTTTCCTTATCAAGGATATATTCTCTGGATTTAGTGGGGAATACTTTAATATTAATAACCCTGATCAGGGACAGGTCTCTGCCTATTTTCCACCCTTTGCTCTTTTCTTTGGATTGGTTGGATTGTCCCTTGCTGCAAGGGAGGCAATCGCAAGACAGTTGGGTGGGATATTCTTAATTGTTCTCTGGTTTTTTGGGGGAATATTACTTTCCTCGATTTTGTATCCCACACATTCCTTATGGAATATAGCGGTAATTCCTTATTATCCTGTTTTCATAATCTTAGTTGCTTTGGGTACACACCAGTTTTCTCAAGCAATTGCTTCTTTGCTCCCCAAAACCCCTGCCGGAGGTATCTCTTTCAAAGAGATCTTTTATGGATTCTCCTGTTTCTTTTTGCTCTTTTCTTTGTGCAGCACAATTTGCTTTAGTGTCATCTATGGCAAAAGTTGTTATAATACCTATTATCATGAAATTACCCTTGGAAGGATGATAAACGAAAAATTTCCTCCAGATGCTATCATTGCTACTAATGGGATGAGTCCTCTGGCATACTTTGGTGAGAGAAAGTTTATTGATATTTCAGGGATAGGCAGCAATGGATTGGCTGCATCCTTCAGGCATGGGTCAGGGAGTATCTTTGAGGCATTGGAATCAAGGGATATTTACCCTCAGTTCTTTATCCTGCCAGAGAATGAGCTTGGATTTGAACAGTCTGGTTTGCTTGGCAAAAAAGTGTATTCCTCTAAGATGGTAACCATTGAACAGATTTCACCCCTTGTTGTTTATGAGGCAGAAAAGGCATGGCTACATAAAGGGGATTCTTGCGTGTCTGTCTTAAATGAGTTAGATGGCTGGTTATTAATAGATAGCTTGGATGTAGCAGATATTGTAGATGAAAAGACTCATAATTACAGATTCTGGGAAACAGAACACAAACCAGGGGCAGTCACCTATGCCCTGAAACTTCCATTCTTCTCCAATCAGGAATTGATTGTTGCTGACGGCGGAAGGGTTCTTACCGGGGGAGAAGAGATGATGATAAAGACAAGACCGTCAACAAACATGAAGATGATTGTTCGACACAGGGGCAAGTTTAATATAGAAATATTGGTTAATGATAAACATAAAAAGATGTGGAAGGAAGACAAGGGGGCTGAGAATGTATGGACAGAAACTCTTCTGGATATTCCGGCTGAGTGGATAACTACGGAACGGACAAAGATACATATCCTGACTATGGATAAGAATGAGTATCTTCCGGCACATTATTGGTTTTATCAGAGGTAAGGGAGAGCATACAATGCGAACACGATACATAATATTATTCAGCACAATAGCCATTCTTCTTGGCGGCATTTTTTTGATGTCCATGCTTTTTTACACAGATGGACATCTTGCCCCACCATTAGACGATACCTTTATCTTTTTTCAGTATGCCAAACAAATCTGTCATGGTGTTCCCTTTCAATACAATACCGGGGATAGTCCAACGACAGGGGCAACCAGTCTTTTATACCCATTTATTTTAAGCCTTGGCTTTTTATTGGGCATGGCTAAGACAAGTATCCTTGCCTACTCACTCGGGCTGGGCTTGATATGTTTAATCGTTTCCTCGTTATTAATATTCAACATTGGCAGAAGGCTATTTGACGAAACAACCGGTCTTGTCATGGGGCTGCTTTTTCTATTTAATGGTCAAATCCTCTGGAGCTTTTTTTGTGGGATGGAGACAGGATTTTTCATGTGCCTGATATTGGCTGTCCTGTATGCATTTCTCCTTGAGTCAGAAAAGAAAAAATATGTCTGGACCATAGTTTTTGCCAGCATCATGGCATTGACCAGACCAGAGGGATTGATCCTTTCCGGGGTGCTTTTTGGGTTTATCTTTTTCCTACGACGGGAAAAAAACTATTATTTCCTCATCCCTGTTGGGTTTGGAATGATATTTGTGGTAATGAATTATGCCTTTACAGGCAGCCTGACATTTAACACCATGATTGCCAAATCCCCCCTTTCCAGACCAAATTCAAATCTATTTGACATAGCAGCTACAGCAGCCAAGTATTATTTTTATATAATGAAGGATCTCTTCTCTGGATTTGCTGGTAAATACAGCCCGGCCATGTATGCCAATGAGGATCAAGAGGCAGTTTATTTCGCCCCATTTTTTCTTTTCTTTGGTCTTCTTGGCGTTTTATCCCTTGTAACAAAAGAGATAAAAGAGAAAATATTAGGGGTTGGAGCATTGACCCTTTGTCTGATGATGATAGGTATTTGTTCTCTTTGCATCTCACTTCCGGTCAAATGGCACTGGCATCGCTATCTTATCCCCTTTTACCCCTTGTTTTTAATATTTGTAGTTGCCGGACTTTTACTGTTTGTCAGATTAATATGTCAAGGCAGCACGATGGTAAAACCTGCCTTTATCTCCTTAGCCTCTTTCTTTTTATTGTTTGGTCTGTTAAACACCATGTATTTCTCAGTGGCATATGGGAAAAATTGTAAAGACATCTATAACCAACAAATGGCTCTGGGAACATGGATAGAAAAAAATATCCCAAAGGATGCAGTGGTTGCTGTTAATGACCTTGGGGCAGTAAAGTATCTTGGGGACAGGTACATAATCGATCTGCTTGGTCTTGGGACAAACAAGGTTGGTTGGTCATGGGCAAATGGGGCAGGAAGCATCTTTGAATTCTTAGAGGCACTTGACCCAAAAAAATATCCTGATTATTTTATTATCTATCCGAGCTGGTTTAGCTTTGATAAGATAGGCATGTTAAAGGAGGAGCTAAAGCAATTCAAACTTATTGATTCAACCATTGCCGGCAGCTCCTCGCCCATGACAGTCTACAAGGTCGATTGGAGTCTTGCCCACAGTGGCGATAAGGTTCGGACTGTTAATAATGAATTGGAGGGGTATCAATTAATTGACTTTGTCGATGTTGGGGATATCGAAAATGAAAAAGCTCATCACTACAAATTTTGGGAAACACAGCCAGGGATGTTCTATGGTTTGCTATATCAGGATGAGGCTTGCATGTATTCATATCTGCACGATTCGTCAGCCGTAGTGATTGATGCTGGCAGACAGATTACTGGTGGAGAGAGCATGATAGTTAAGACTATTCCGGGAAGGGGGCTAAAAATAGTCAAAAGGACATCAACTTATACACCCATAGAGGTCTGGGTGAATGGAGAATTCCTGGGAGTCTGGACACATGAGAATGCAGATAATGCTTGGACAGAGGCAGTGTATGAGGTTCCCGGACAAAAGATAACCTCAAATCAAACCAATATACGCCTTCCCCTTCATCGGGAATTGAAACATTATTATGTTTGTTTTTCGGCGTATTATTGGTTTTATCAGAAGTTGTAATTATTTAGCCACCAAGTCACGAAAACACGAAGGGTCACAAATGATATTTAAACCATTGTCTGACAAAGAAGAATATTTTGCCAAACAAATTGTTGATGCTGCTTACATTGTCCATAAGAAATTAGGGGCAGGTTTACTGGAAAAAGTTTATGAAGCTTGCTTTTGTCATGAGCTCTCAAAACGGGGCTTGCAATACCAACGGCAGGTAGATTTTCCTATTGTTTATGATGGGATTGTTTTTGAAGAAGGGTTGCGGTTGGATGTATTAGTAGAAGACTTGGTAATTTGTGAACTCAAAGCAAAAGATGAAGTGAATCCTGTCTGGAGAGCTCAGGTGCTCAGCCACTTAAAACTGTTGAATAAACGGCTGGGATTTCTAATTAATTTTAATGTATCGCTCATCAAAAATGGTATTAACAGAATCATTTTGTGAAACTTTGTGTCGTAGTGTCTTGGTGGCAAAAACGAATGCAAAAATCAACAATAAAAGGAGTGGCAACAAAATGCAAAGAATAGCGTTAGGAAAAGGATTGGATGCTTTAATTCCAGAGGCAAGATCAGGGGGGGAGTCGATTCGGGAAATTAAGATTGGGGAGATTATTCCTGGAGAATATCAGCCACGACGACACTTTGATCCAGAAAAGCAAATGGAGCTGGTAGAATCAATAAGGGAGAAGGGTGTTATTCAGCCAATAATTGTTCGTTCCCATAAGGATGGGTATGAACTGATTGCTGGCGAGAGAAGGCTGAGAGCTGCCCATGAGGCTGGCATGGAAAGGATTCCAGCAATTGTGCGAGAGATGTCCAACGAGGATGCTTTAGAGATTGGCTTGATTGAGAATATCCAGAGGCAGGATCTTAACCCTATTGAAGAGGCCGGGGCATATCAACAATTAATTCGTGAATTTCATATAACTCAGGATGTTTTGTCTAAAAAGGTTGGGAAGGACAGAAGCTCTATTGCCAATAGCCTTCGACTCTTAAAGCTGCCTAAATCTATACAGGAAGAGGTTATTAAAGAAACAATTTCTATGGGGCATGCTCGAGCGATTCTATCCTTAGACAATGAGAAAGAGCAACAAGAGGTGTGTGAAAAGATTATAGAAAAAGGTCTTTCCGTAAGAGAAGCAGAAACTCTTATTAAAAAAATAAAAGAAAATGTTTCACGTGAAACATCTAAGGAGCCAATGGGAAAACCTGTTATTGATATTGCTCTGGAGTCTTGTGTAGAAAAAATGATGCAATCCCTTGGCACAAAGGTTAGAATTAATCAAACAGCAAAAGGTGCTGGAAAAATTGAAATAGAATTTTATTCGCAAGAAGATTTGGATAGGATTATGGAGAGGATTCAGTAGCAACCCGTAGGGGCAGACCTATGTGTCTGCCCAAATGTCTGTTTTGAATGTCTGCCTCGAATAATAATCAGGGCGAACACATAGGTTCGCCTCTACAAGGGTGCAATGGCTTAAAACCAAAAATAGAGAATGGTGTTATCTTGGACGAAAAAATTATCATAAAAGGTGCCCGGGTTCATAACCTGAAAAACATAGACATAGATATCCCCAGAAACAAGCTGGTAGTTGTTACTGGACTTTCTGGTTCTGGAAAGTCTTCGCTTGCTTTTGATACCATTTATGCTGAGGGACAACGAAGGTATGTTGAGTCCCTTTCTGCCTATGCCCGACAATTTTTGGAACAGATGGAAAAACCAGATGTTGATTATATTGGCGGGCTTTCTCCAGCCATTGCCATTGAGCAAAGAACAGCTGCAAAAAATCCTCGATCTACAGTAGGTACGGTAACAGAAATTTATGATTACCTTCGGCTTCTTTATGCCAGAATAGGCATCCCTCATTGCTACAACTGTGGCAAGCTAATCAGCAGGCAAAGCGTTGACGAAATCGTAGAACAGATTATGTCTCTGGGCACAGACAAAAAACTTCAGATCCTTGCCCCTGTTGTTCGGGGACGAAAAGGAGAATGTCAACAGGTTTTTGCTTCGGCCAAGAAATCTGGCTATGTTCGTATTCGAGTGGATGGAAAGGTGTGCGATCTGTCTGAAGATGCCCCTGATGCATTGACGCTGGAAAAAAATAAAAAACATCACATTGAGATAGTTGTGGACAGACTCATCCTTAAGCCTGAAATAAGGGGTAGGCTGGCTGATTCCATAGAAGCTGCCGCCTCTCTTGCCAAGGGGATAGTCATGGTGGTTGTCGGTGAAGAGGATGAAAAAAACGAAATGTTTTTTTCTGAACAGTTAGCTTGTGTGGATTGTGGGATTAGTTATGAGGAGTTGTCTCCAAGGATGTTTTCCTTTAATAGTCCATATGGGGCATGTCCTGAATGTACTGGTCTTGGTTCTAAAATAGAAATTGATCCAGACTTGATTGTGCCTGATAAGTCAAAAACTGTTTACGAAGGGGCAATTGTTTCTTTAGGCTTTTCCTCTTACTGGCTTCAGCAGATAGAACGGGTGGCGAGGCAGGAAGGGTTTTTGTTGGATGTTCCTTTTGGGAGCTTTACAAAAGAGCAACAGGACATCATTCTCTATGGATCAAGGGATGGATATTACTGTCAAACAAAATTCGGAGAAAGATATTATGGGGGTTATGAGGGAGTTATCCCAACCCTTAACAGGCGATATAAAGAGACAGACTCGGAAAGGGTTCGTGAAGAGATAGCAGAATGCATGGTTGCCAGAACATGTCCTGCTTGTCAAGGGGCAAGGTTAAAAAGAGAAGCCCTTTCGGTAACTGTGGGCAAGAAATCCATTAGTGCGATAACAGGGCTGTCTGTTAAGGAATTAAAGGGATTTTTTCATAGCCTTGTTTTGACTGAATTTGAAAAACTCGTTGCAGCAAAGATTCTGGAAGAGATTCAAAAAAGGCTTGGATTCTTGAGTAATGTGGGCTTGAGTTATCTTAGTCTTGATCGCATGACCAAAACCCTTTCTGGTGGGGAGGCGCAAAGGATTCATCTGGCAACCCAGATAGGTTCAGGATTGGTTGGGGTTTTGTATGTGCTTGATGAACCCAGCATTGGTCTTCATCAAAGGGATAATCAAAAACTCTTAAACACCATGTGCCAATTGCGAGATATGGGAAATACCCTTATTGTGGTAGAGCATGACGAGGTAACCATCAGACAGGCAGACTTTATTGTTGACCTTGGTCCAGGGGCAGGGGAAGCAGGCGGAAGGGTGGTGGCTCAGGGAAGCCTTGAGGATATTCTGGCTAACAAGGATTCTCTTACCGGTAAATATCTTCGAGGGGATTTATTTATCCCTGTGCCGGTTAAAAGAAACAAAAGCGAAAGGTTTTTGGAAATAAGGGAAGCATCCCATCACAACCTAAAAAACATCACAGTAAAGATTCCCATCGGATTATTTATCTGTATTACCGGGGTATCTGGTTCAGGCAAGAGCAGCCTTATTGGAGAAATTCTTTATCCTCTTTTAATGCAAAGGCTCTATAATAGTCGTGTTCAACCGGGAAAACATGAGGGTGTTTCCGGACTGGAGTATATAGATAAGGTAATAGATATTGATCAATCCCCTATTGGAAGGACGCCAAGATCCAATCCTGCCACCTATACAGGATTATTTACCCATATCAGAGAGCTCTTTTCAATGTTGCCTGAGGCAAAGATGAAGGGGTATACCCCGGGAAGGTTTAGCTTTAATGTTAAGGGTGGCAGGTGTGAGGCGTGTCAGGGGGATGGGATCATCAGGATAGAAATGCATTTCCTGCCGGATGTTTATGTCCCTTGTGAGGTGTGTAAGGGGAAAAGATATAACAAAGAAACAATAGAGGTAAGGTATAAGGGTAAAAGCATTGCAGATGTTCTTGACATGACAGTGGAAGATGCTTGGAATTTTTTCAAAGCTATCCCATCCCTTTATAACAAGCTACAAACCCTGATGGATGTTGGTCTTTCATATATTAAGCTCGGGCAGTCAGCAACTACCTTTTCTGGCGGAGAGGCACAAAGGATAAAACTCTCTGCAGAATTAAGCAAGCGATCCACAGGTAAAACCATATACCTGCTTGACGAACCCACCACAGGGCTCCATTTTGCAGATATTCACCTGCTTCTAAGCGTCCTTTTAAGGCTCAGGGATGCTGGCAATACTGTAATTATTATTGAGCATAACTTAGATGTGATTAAAACCGCAGACTATATCATTGACCTTGGACCAGAGGGTGGGGATGAAGGTGGACAAGTTGTGGCTGTTGGTACACCTGAGGATGTGGCAAAGAATGAAGATTCATATACAGGGCAATTTTTGAGGGAATGCGGGGTTGGGAAGGAGTTTCTCACCGCAGAGACGCAGAGGCACGGAGAGGAATGAGAACAGTCAGATGGATGTTGTCCCTGCATCCTGCGAATGCAGGAATCTCGTTTTTGTGCCTCTGCGTCTCCGTGGTGAATTAACTAAAAGGACATACAAAATGAAAATACTTCATCGATACCTATTAAAAGAGATTATTCCACCGTTTTTATTCGGGCTGGGGATATTCAGCTTTATCTTCTTTCTGCAAAATATCTTTAGTTTAAGTGAGTTTGTTATTACCAAGCATGTGGAAATGGGGCTGGCAATACAGGTATTTCTTCTTTGTCTGCCAGCGACACTTCCCATGACCCTTCCTATAGCCACATTTACAGGGGTATTGATTGGGCTTACAAGGCTTAAGAGTGAACATGAGTTTACAGCTATTTTTGCCAGTGGCATAAGGTTTACCTCATTCTTCTGGTTGTTAACCGTGGTAGGGTTGCTGATGAGTCTGTTGACCATAGGAGTCAATGAATCCCTTATTCCATGGGCTAATCAAAGATTCTGGCAGGTATACTCCGACATCCTCAGGGCATCATCGACTGTCCCGATTGAAGCGAGTAATTTTATCAAGGTAAAGGACATGGATATATACATCTGTAAGATACATGGAAGTGCATTAGAAGGGATATACCTTTATCAAAAGGACAAGGCTGTCTTTGCACGAGGAGGGGAAATAATAAAAAAACCGTCCCGAATAACCTTTAATCTGAAGAATGGCACGATTCATCAGATAGACAAAAAGGATGCCTCAAGGTATCATCTGTTACAGTTTGATACCCATACCATTGTTGTGGATCTTTTGGAAAATAGTACCGTAAATATAAAAAAGCGGATACAGGACATGATCACATTAGAATTAAAGCAAGAAATAACAAAATATAAACAATCAAACATGGATACCCTTCCCCTGCTCATTGAGCTATATAAAAAACTTACCCTGCCCTTTGCCTGTATATCCCTTGTTTTAATTGCAATCCCATTAGGAATGTCTTTAAGACAAAAGGGTAAATCAATGGCATTAGGCATTGGTATTATCTTTGTGTTTGTCTATTATCTGCTTCTGATGTTTGCCCAAATCCTTTGTGAAAAAAGAGTGTTTTGTCCGGGGATGGGGATGTGGCTGCCAAATATTATTATTGCAGGTACAGGGATATGGTTGTATGCGAGGAGAAGGTTGTAGGGATGTTTTATTTGTTAGCTCTTGATATTAGAAGAGTTAGATGGGTTTTCTCCGATTCTCCGCATAAGTATTTAATTTTTTGCTTGACTTTCTGTGGTTTGATAGAGTATAATGTTTTTGGATAGGAAATGAGAGAGATTTAAGGAAAAGCATAAAAGACACAGAAGAGGAAACACAAAGCAGTAGCGTTGCACTTGCTACTGGCTAACAAGTGCTAAATATATAAAGGGGAATGAAAAGAATGGAATTTTTACATCAATTATATAAATTCTTTCCGTATGTATCGATTATCACGCTTGATAAAAACACATTAACTGCTTGGTGGGTGGTAGGAACAATAGGTGTATTTGGATATTTTTCAATTCATATCTTACAAATTTGCAGTAGGTTACAAGAAAATATTAAAAAGGCGTTATCAGATCTATCCGAAGTTACTTTATCATCTAACATTTTATTAATAGACACATGGAATGACTATTACGAAACATTTATTGATTTTTTTGGCTCTAAGAAAACCGATGAGTTTTCTTATGACTTTTTTAATGAAAAAAACCTTCTATCGTCCACTACAAATCTTAAAATGCTCAATTCAGTTAATGGCATACTTGTAGGACTTGGAATATTGGGGACATTTGTAGGGCTAACTGTTGGTATAAGTAATGTTAAGACAGGATCAACAGAAGAAATTACACTTAGCATTAAGACACTTCTTTCTGGTATGGGTACTGCATTCGTTTCTTCAGTTTGGGGAATGTTGCTTTCACTGCTTTTTATATTTATTGAAAAACATCAATTAAATAACCTTCATAATTCTATTCACAAGCTATGTTATGAGCTTGATAAGCGATACAGAATTTCAAAAGAAGATGAACGGAAAATGGAAGTATCCAGACAAAAGGAAATTCTCAGTGATTATTTCATATATAAAGATGACAACGGAAATGTTGTAAAACCAGGGAATGTGTTGCGTGATATCTATGACTCCGTTTATTTAGTCTCTTTTATAAAACCAAAAAAATACAATGATAAGTTCATATTTTAGCTTGAATTGCTTAAAAACATTTCAGAGATAGCGTTCTTAGAGATTACAGACTGTCAAAATCGCAAAAGATC
>JAZDHC010000303.1:0-25880 GCA_043806395.1 Candidatus Desantisiibacteriota bacterium
CAGTAGCTCTTGCTTCAATAACTGCATTGGTAAGAAACAATGAACATAAAAGATGGTTGGAGAAAGGTACTATAGAGTTTAAATTAGCAGCATAGATAAAATTTAGATTCTGTGTGGGGAATTTCAACTGCACAGGTCGAATTCTATCCTTAGTTGTCTTGCCATGTTTATCAGTATACCATATTTTATCTAAATTGTCAAATGTCAATAAATGATTTTTGAAGGTTTGACCCCAATTCTTTTGTGGATGGTTATGAAAAGTCTGTGTCTACAAATGAAAGGGGTGAGGCAGAATATACATGGAAAAAAAATGGGCAATATACAATTAAGGCTAAGGTAACGGTGACCACAGAAGAAGGATTGATTTTAAGTACTGAGAATTACTCTCATGTGACCATTGAAGCCGGCAAACCAACAGCCATGCCCGGTGGTCCCTACAAAGGGGGTATCTTTGGCGGTAATTTTTCACCCATTCAGTTTGAGGGTAATCACCCTGATTTTGTTGAGGATACAGATATAGGGCATATTGATACATGGAAATGGTCTTTTGAGCATGGTGGGATTGCTGAAATCTGGAACCCAACACGGGCATATGAAAAAGCAGGTGAATATAAGGCTACCCTGAAGGTTAGGTCAGAATATGGGAAATGGAGTGATGAAAAACAGGCATTCATAGAGGTAATCGATGGTAAGGTTGCCGGCTTTGTGCGAGCAGCAGACCTGCGGACACCGGTTGGAAGTGTAACCTTGAGGCTTACCTCAAGCCATGTGGATGCAAATGTATTGAGACGAATTGCCAGGGATGATCCCAAGAATCTGACTGCTATTGGTACCGATACGGTTACCCTTCAGACTATTGCAAACCTTGAGGGCTATTATGAATTTGCTCATTTGCCACTTGGCAGTTATCGCATCCGTGCCAGCAAGGGTACCGGAGATGATGCTCATGAGTTTGAGAAATCAATCATTGCTACAGAGCTTACCCTGAGTGGTCCCAATCAATTAGCTATTGATTTTGTGGATATAAGTGTGTATCCTGTTGGCGGCAGGGTAATTTACAGCATACAGAAAAACGGACAGGATGTGCTGGTGGAGGATGTTAATATCAAGGCTCAGTCAGCAGGTGGCAGCGGTGCTATCGAGTCTCCACCAAGCAACCGATCGCTTTCTGCCACAGGGGTTAATTACAGCTTGCCATTGTTTGCCGGTAAATACTTATTTCTTGCCCAAAAAGGTGGACAGGATGTCCGGATCAAGGAGAATACACCAGGTTATGACCTGAACACTCAATTGATCACCATTTCATCTGCCAGGACAGATATTGATTTTATTGATTATCTTACACGTAAGTTGACTGTATTTGTTGTGGATTCAGGCGAGTATAAAATATCCTCCCAGACGGTTACCATCAGCGGTGATAATGGACAGGCTGAAGGAATGTCTGATGCAGAAGACGGCAAGCTTGTTGCCATCTTAAATCCCGGTAAATATACGGTAAGGGTTCAAGGTGCCCTGCCTGAGGAAAAAGAAATAGATATAACCTATGGTGATAATTCCATAACCATGATTATACCTACCAAAATTGAATTAGAGATTAGCGAAGGTCCCAAACTTTTGGGTAAGGGGACTGCCGGGGCTGAATTCCTGAAGGCATTTGGTCTGAATTCAGGCGACAATCCTGAAGGGTATATGTATTACTATGTACCAGAACCAATAACCCATGTCTATGTTATCAAGGCTACATCAAATGGGCATCCGATAAAAGATTTTAATCTCTTTGCCAGGGATGAGGTGAGTATGATGACACCTGACCCGCCTGAGGAACAGGAATTCTTTATTCAAGGGACAGATGGGACATACACCATGACTGCCGGACTGCCAAAGATGACCGCTGTTGTTGGTACTGAGACGCCATTAGCCGCAACCAAGATAATCACCTTTTGGGCAAAAAAAGGGCATGGTTCAAAACAGGGTAACAAATTGGGGTGGTATATTTTCCTAATTCCCCCTTAATAAAGGGGGTTAGGGGGTTGTAATTCTCTGTATTATCTGTGACCTTGTGATGAACAGTTTTGAACCATGCCAAAAAATTTAGTATTGTGTCCCCGAAATTCCCCCGTCCCCCGAAATTCCAGGCTTATATTTTCAAAAAATGGGCGATGGAAGATGGGTCTTTATCGTTTTACAGGTGGAAGGTGTGAAGTTTGCTGATAACTATTCAGACACACATTCTGCACCCTTTCAAATAGGATAAAATTCTCGGTTAGCCTTTCGCAACCTATTGTTACCAAAAGTATTACGGTAGCTATTTCTACTTCATTGATGACTTATCGTTATGGTGTTTTATGTCTTAATAATGATATTTGTAAAAAATATTAAAAAAAGATGTTGACAAAATATAATATCAATGATATAATACATAACACTTGATAGTAGATAACATCTCTATCATAGAGTTCGTAGCTTGAGTGACTATTTTTGATTTCTACTAAGCAGTAGCTTGAATGATTTTGAGGGTAGAATCAAAAGGGTGAAGGTGGGTTTTAATTTTTTTTAGAAAAATTGAATTCTCTCTTGCCTTAAAAGCAGCATGGCTGCTTTTTTTAGTCTGTGAATGCCTTAAGAAGTGTTGAATTAAGTTGCGATATTGGGATTAAACGGAGGAAAAGGATGCCGACAGTTAATCAATTAGTGAGGAAAAGTAGGGACAAGATAGTAGAAAAGACAAAAACTCCTGCCTTAAAGGCATGTCCTGCAAGAAAAGGGGTTTGTACCAGGGTTTATACTACTACCCCAAAGAAACCTAATTCTGCCTTAAGAAAGGTAGCAAGGGTAAAATTAACCAGTGGGTTTGAGGTAACAGCATATATCCCCGGGATAGGTCATAATCTTCAGGAGCATTCAGTTGTGCTTATTCGTGGTGGAAGGGTAAAAGATTTGCCTGGTGTAAGGTATCATATCATTCGAGGTGCATTAGATACAACAGGTGTAGGCGGAAGAAAGAGATCAAGGTCCAAGTATGGAGCTAAAAAAGCAAAAGCTGGGGCAGTGAAAAAGAAATAAGGAGTGAATTATGCCAAGAAAGGGACCGGCAAGGAAAAGACCAATATTGCCAGATGTGATTTTTAATAGTCAATTGGTAACAAGGTTTGCAAATGTTATCATGAAGGGTGGAAAAAAGTCTTTGGCACAAAAGATTGTTTATGATGCCTTTGATATTATTCAAAAGAAGACAAAAAATTCTCCTTTGACTGTTTTTAAGCAGGCTTTGAATAATGCTCGGCCTCATGTGGCTGTAAAATCAAGACGAGTTGGTGGTGCCACCTATCAGGTGCCTATTGAATTGGAAGAAGAGAAGGGTATGTCATTGGCTATGAAGTGGATTATTGAATTTGCTACGAAACAAAAAGGAAAACCAATGAGAGAGCGATTGTCACAGGAGATTCTGAATGCAGCCAATAGTACTGGTTCGGCTATAAAGAAAAGGGATGATACGCATAAAATGGCTGAGGCAAATAAGGCGTTTGCCCATTATAGATGGTGAGGGCAGAGTACAAATGTAAAGGGGGATAAAAACATGGATGGGATTATAGTTTTTGATAATCTGAGACAATCTAATAGCGAAATAGTAGGACAAACTCAGCCAGTTAAGGCTGTCTGGCCTGTGAAAGAATGCTTTAGTCAGCCAAATGCTATGGGTGTGCTTTATCAGCCCAAGAATCTTAATGATGTGTCTATTCGTGCATGTGAGGCGGGAGCAAGATTCCGTGCAATGTTTCAGCAGCCATCTGCAACAATTTAGGAGAGTGTGATGTTATTTATCGATACCGAAACAGACATGGTAAATACACTACAATATATAAATGATTATACCAAGGATATTGGAGTAGAAAATATAGATATTGATACAAGAAAAGTTTATGCGGTAATTATGGGAGCAAAACAAGATGGACATTACCCCACAGGTGGTGCCAATCGTGCCAGCGTCTTCAGAAAATTAGCATCTTTTATTTCTTATTTTGTCGCAGAAAGACCAATAATAAATGCTTTTCCTGTAAACAAAATTGGGGAAAAATTACACTGTATAAGCAATCATCAGAATGCAATCATCGCATTAGAAATTGCTAACAGTTCGTTGAAAGATGCCCAAATTTATCGAAGTGATGGGATGTTTCTATTAACTAATGAAATAAAACTATCAGACCATTCATATGTTGATATTATAGATGCGCTGACTGGAGTTACGCCATCAATAGGAATGAAACTGGTTGCAGTATTGTTGGAACAAATGGCTTATAGGCAAAATCCAGATTGTGAATATTAGTAAAAGCATAGAATAAATAAGAACTCTGTTACTTTGATGGAAGCAGGTGTTAAAGGGATTAAGGACAAAAAATGAAGAAGAGAGATTTTTCATTATCCAATATAAGAAATATTGGGATAATGGCACATATTGATGCAGGTAAGACGACTACAACTGAACGAATTCTCTATTATACTGGCAGGGTACATAAGATAGGTGAGGTGCATGATGGCACAGCTACCATGGATTGGATGGAGCAGGAGCAAGAGCGGGGGATTACTATTACCTCAGCAGCAACAACCTGTTTTTGGAAGGATTATCGTATTAATCTTATTGATACCCCTGGACATGTTGATTTTACCATAGAGGTGGAGAGATCGTTAAGGGTACTTGATGGGGCTGTTTGTTGTTTTTGTTCAGTGGGTGGGGTTGAACCTCAGTCCGAAACAGTCTGGAGACAGGCAAACAGGTATCAGGTGCCAAGGATTGCTTATGTTAATAAGATGGATAAGGTTGGTGCTGATTTTTTCAATGTAGCCTCTATGATGAAGGATAGGCTTGGAGCAAATTCAGTACCTATTCAAATACCAATTTTTCAGGAAGAAAAGTTTGCAGGTGTAGTTGATCTGATAGAGATGAAGGGAATAGTCTGGGATGGCGAAGAGTTGGGTGCAATCTTCAGAACAATAGAAATTCCTTCAGAATTAAAAGAAGATGCAGAAAAACAAAGGCATATGATGATTGAATCCTTAGCTGAATTTGATGATGCCTTAATGGAAAAATATATTAATAATGAGCCAGTTTCCATAGGGGAAATAAAGAAAGTCTTGAGAAAAGCAACATTAGGATGTGAAGTTTTTCCAGTGCTTTGTGGTACATCCTTTAAGAATAAGGGCGTGCAGCCGTTGTTAGATGCTGTAGTTGATTATCTTCCTGCGCCCTCAGATGTAAAGGCAGTGGTTGGGATAAATCCTGTAAAGCAGGAAGAAGAAGAGAGAATGCCAAGTGATGATGAGCCATTTTCTGCCCTTTGTTTCAAGATAATGACCGATCCATTTGTGGGCAACCTTACCTTTGTTCGAGTGTATTCTGGAAGTTTGATAGCTGGAAGTTATGTTTCCAATTCTACAAAGGATAGAAAAGAAAGGATAAGCAGAATTCTGCTTATGCATGCTAATAAAAGAGAGGATGTTGATCAGATAAGGACAGGAGATATTGCAGCTGTTGTAGGATTAAAGGATGTTATTACTGGTGATACCCTTTGTGCTTTAGAGAAACCAATTATTCTTGAATCCATTCATATACCAGAGTCTGTAATTTCAGTAGCTATTGAACCAAAGACAAGTGTTGATGAAGAAAAATTAGGGGGAGCCTTAAACAGACTTTCTCAGGAGGATCCAACCTTCAGGACATCGGTTAATCGGGAAACAGGTCAAACTGTGATAGCTGGTATGGGTGAGCTTCACCTTGAGATATTGGTTGATAGGATGAAAAGAGAGTTTGGCGTTGAGGTAAATGTTAGTGAGCCACAAGTGGCTTATAGGGAAACGATTAGAGAGGTTGTGGAAAAGATTGAGGGTAAGTATATCAAGCAAAGTGGTGGCCGTGGACAATATGGACATGTTGTCATAAAGGTAGAACCAAATGAAGTAGGTAAAGGGTTTGAGTTCATTGATAAGATTGTTGGTGGTGTTATTCCCAAGGAGTATATCTCGCCTATAGAAAAGGGTGTAAAAGAGTCAATGGAGAATGGTGTGTTGGCTGGATTTCCTGTGGTGGATGTAAAGGTAACCCTGTTTCATGGTTCTTTTCATGAGGTGGATTCGTCAGAAATAGCATTCAAAAATGCTGGATTAATGGCCACAAAAGAAGGGATGAAAAAGGCAAAGCCTGTTATTCTTGAACCAATGATGAAGATAGAGGTTGTTCTGCCTCAGGAATATATGGGGGATTGTATTGGTGATCTCAGTTCAAGACGGGGCAATATTGTAGAGATGGAAACTCGTGCTAATCTTCAGGTTATTCGAGGTGAGGTGCCTCTATCTGAAATGTTTGGTTATGCGACAGTGATGAGATCTTTTTCCCAGGGAAGGGGAACATATACGATGGAGTTTTCTTACTATGCTGAGGTGCCAAAGCATATAGCAGAAAAGATTGTAACAAAGTAATGTAGGAAATGTGTATCTTAGATTATTCCTGTTGATACAGGGTTAATAAATACTTATCAGCCTTTGGCTGGTATTAAAAGTTAAGGAGGAAGGAAAAATGGCAAAACAAAAGTTTGAAAGAACAAAACCACATGTGAATGTTGGAACTATTGGACATATTGATCATGGCAAGACAACCCTTACATCAACGATTACACAGATATTACACAAGAGAGGGTTTTCTGAATTCAGGGCGTTTGACAGTATTGATAGTGCCCCAGAGGAGAGAGAGAGAGGTATTACGATTGCTATTGCTCATGTAGAGTATCAGACAGAGAATAGGCATTATGCCCATGTTGATTGTCCTGGTCATGCTGATTATATCAAGAACATGATTACTGGAGCAGCTCAGATGGATGGCGGTATCTTAGTGGTTGCTGCTTGTGATGGTCCGATGCCACAAACAAGGGAGCATATCCTTCTGGCAAGACAGGTTGGGGTGCCGTCACTTGTTGTTTTTATGAATAAGGTTGATATGGTTGATGACCCTGAGTTGTTGGACCTTGTTGAGTTAGAGATTCGGGAATTGCTTTCTGAATATGAGTTTCCTGGTGATGAGATACCAATTGTCAGAGGTTCAGCACTTGAGGCATCTAAGTGTGGGTGTGGAAAGGATGATTGCCCGAAATGCAAGTGTATTGTTGAGTTGATGAAGGCAGTAGATGACTATATTCCTCTGCCCAAACGAGAGATAGATAAAAAATTCCTGATGGCTGTTGAGGATGTCTTTACGATTACTGGAAGAGGAACAGTAGCCACTGGAAGGATAGAATTGGGACAGATTAGAACAAGTGATGCAGTTGAGATTGTGGGTATACACGATACTCGAAAGGCTGTGGTTACAGGTGTTGAGATGTTCAGAAAGACACTTGATTATGGTGAGGCAGGGGATAATGTTGGGTTATTGCTCCGTGGTGTAGAAAAGAATCAAATTGAGAGAGGACAGGTTATTGCTGCCCCTGGTTCAATTAATCCTCATACCAAGTTTAATGCAGAGGTTTATGTGTTGACCAAGGAAGAGGGTGGAAGACATACCCCATTCTTTAATAACTATAGACCACAGTTTTATTTCAGAACAACAGATATAACTGGTGCTATTAAGATGCCTGAGGGGATTGAAATGATCATGCCCGGGGATAATGTGAATATAGAAGTAGAGCTTATTCACCCCATTGCTATGGATGAGGGATTGAGATTTGCTATCCGAGAGGGTGGCCGTACAGTTGGTGCAGGGGTTGTAACAAAGATTATTGCGTAAGATACAGGGAATAGGTGATTAGACTGTAGGGAAAAATTGCTAATAGCCTACAGTCTACAGCCTAATAACCTAAAAAAAGGGTGTAGAACATGGTTTCACAAAAGATTCGAATAAGATTAAAAGCATATGATTGTAGATTGCTGGATAAGTCAACAAAGGAGATTGTAGCCACTGTCTTGCGGACAGGGTCAAAGCTATCAGGACCAATACCATTGCCTACTACAAGAAGCATATATACTGTTCTGAGGTCTCCTCATGTGGATAAAAAATCAAGGGAACAGTTTGAGATGCTGACACATAAAAGGTTGTTGGATATTTTAGAACCAACTATGGATACGGTCTCTGCCTTGATGAAGTTGAATTTGCCAGCTGGTGTGGATGTGGAGATAAAATCGTAATTATTCATCATAGGTCTTATAAGTCCTATAGTTTCTGTGGTGAATTATTTTGGAGGAAATATAATGGCTGTTGGGCTATTGGGTAGAAAAATAGGTATGACTCAAATCTTTGATGGAGAAAGAAGGGTTGTTCCAATTACTGTAATTAAGACTGATCCGTGCGTGATTGTTCAAAAAAAGACCAAGAATATAGATGGTTATGATAGTATTCAGGTTGGATTTGAGGATATGCCAAAGCGAAAAGTAAATAAACCAGTAATGGGACATTTTGAGAAAAATGGTTTGTCTCCTAAGAGGGTATTGAGAGAGTTTCGAGTTCTATCTGAAAAATATAATGTTGGGGATGTAATTGATGCAGAGCTTTTTAAGATAGGAGAGTTCGTAGATATTGTTGGAACAACCAAGGGTAAGGGATTTGCTGGGGTTATAAAAAGGCATGGTTTTTCTGGTGGAAAGGATACCCATGGCTCTATGTTTCATAGAGCACCTGGTTCAATAGGTCAAAGTTCCCAGCCATCCAGAACGCTTAAGGGTACAAAGTTACCTGGAAGAATGGGAAATGCAAGGCAGACAGTAAAGAATCTAAAGATTGTTGGTGTGGATAAAGAACAGGGGCTTTTGTTGGTCAGGGGTGCAGTGCCTGGGATAAAGGGTGGATTACTGACAATTAAACGATCTGTGAAGAATAAGTAAAGATGCAATATGTTGCGTCTCTATCAAGGGAGATAAAAGAATGCCAAAGGTGGATTTATATAATATAGAGGGTGAGGTTGTAGGAGAGGTTGAGCTTCCCGATGCTATCTTCGGACATAAGAGTTCAAAGGCAGTGGTGTATGAGGCGGTAAAGGCACACCTGAACAATTGTCGTCAAGGTACTGCCTCAGCCAAAACAAGGGGTGAGGTTAGCGGTGGTGGCAAGAAGCCATTTAAGCAAAAGGGTACTGGTAATGCACGGCAGGGGAGTAGTAGAAGCCCTGTTTTGAGGGGTGGTGGCGTAGTATTTCCTCCTAAACCAAGGGACTATAGTATTAAGTTGTCGCCTAAGGTGCGAAGGGCTGCTCTTTATAGTGTACTTTCAGATAAGGTAAGGGAAGGGAATTTAAGGATAGTTGATTCTTTAAGCCTTGATAACCCAAAAACCTCAAGAATGGTACAGATATTTAATAAGCTAAAATTGAGTAAACCATTGCTTGTTTTAGGGGAAAAGGATGAAAATGTTATTCTTTCTACAAGAAATATTCCATATACAGATTGTTTGAGGTTTGAAAATCTATACACTTATGAAGTATTGAAGCATCCTACGATTCTCATAACCAAGAGTGTAATTGATAAATTGAGTAAGGTTGATGAGGTGGTGAATAATGTCTAAACATACAGGTGAACTTCTTGCATATAAGATAATTAAACGGCCAATATTTACAGAAAAGGCAAATGATTTGTTAACTCGGAATACTTATGTGTTTGAGGTATCAAAGGATGCAAATAAGTTTCAGATAAGACATGCAATAGAGGAGATTTTTAAGGTAAAGGTAACGAAAGTAAATACCTCAAATTATCTGGGAAAAAAACGAAGGGTAAGGAAACAGGTTGGCAAAACACCTGATTGGAAAAAGGCTATGGTAACCGTGGCTCAAGGACAGGTTATCCCATTGTTTGAAGGTATGTAATTTGGAGGAACGGAATGGCAATAAAGACATTTAAGCCAACAACACCATCCAGAAGAGGTATGAGTGTTCTGGTGTCAGATGATATTACTAAGGGTAAGTCTCCAGAGAAGGCATTGATGGAGATATTACCAAGTACAGGTGCTCGGAATAATCAGGGCAGGATTACTACTAGATTTCGTGGTGGTAGAGTAAAGCGAAAGTATAGGATTATAGACTTTAAGCGGAATAAATTAAATATCCCTGCTAAGGTAACGGCAATTGAATATGATCCGAATCGTTCGGCTAATATTGCTCTATTAACATATTTTGATGGTGAAAAGAGATATATTCTGTGTCCTGTTGGATTAAAGGTTGGAAATGTTATTTCTGCGGGTGTTGAGGCAGAGATAAAGCCAGGCAATGCCCTTCCTTTACGATTTATTCCTACTGGAGTGGATATTCATAATATTGAATTAAAAAAGGGAAAGGGTGGTCAGTTAGTCCGGTCAGCAGGTAATTGTGCTCAATTGATGGCAAAAGATGGTGATTATTCTCAAGTGAAGTTGCCATCTGGAGAGATACGGCTTATTCATCTTGATTGTATGGCTACTATTGGTCAGGTGGGAAATGTAGAGTGGGAAAATGTTACTATAGGTAAGGCAGGACGGAATAGATGGCTTGGCAAAAAGCCTCATGTCCGGGGGGTGGCTATGAATCCAGTGGATCATCCATTGGGTGGTGGAGAAGGTAAATCATCTGGGGGCAGACATCCATGTTCGCCTTGGGGACAATTGTCCAAGGGATATAAAACTAGAAGAAATAAACGAACTACTTCGATGATTGTTAAGAAACGGCAGAAGTAAGGGGGGATAGGCGTGGGCAGGTCAATAAAAAAGGGACCATATATCGATGAGAAATTATCGAAAAAGGTAGAAACTATGAATAAAGTCGGGGAAAAAAAGGTGATTAAGACTTGGGCAAGAAGGTCAGACATCCCTCCGGAGTTTGTTGGATATACCTTTGCTGTTCATAATGGAAAGAAGTTTATCCCTGTGTATGTAACAGAGAATATGGTTGGACATAAATTGGGTGAATTTTCTCTCACAAGAACCTTCAGGGGACACAGTGGGACAAAGGCAGATAAGGCGGCAAAGACAGGAAAGAAGTAAGTTTACAGGGGTACTCAGGTAGATAGGCTATAGGTATTTAGGCTGTAGGTGGGGGAGCAAGAATATAGGAGTTCCGATTTAACCTACTGCCTAACAGCCTACAGTCTAAATACCTATAACTATTAAAACTAGGGGTAAGTGAAGATGGAAGCAACGGCACAAGCAAAATACTTGAGGATTTCTGCAAGGAAATTGAGACAGGTAATGGATGTGGTTCGTGGAAAGAGTGTAAATAATGCAGCTAATATATTGAAATTTTTGCCCAAAAAGGCAGCAAGATTAATAGAAAAGGTGCTTGCAGCAGCAGTGGCTAACGCAAAACAAAAGCAAGCAAACCTTGATCAAGAGGATCTGTATATTAAGACTATTTATGCAGATGTTGGTACAACCTTGAAACGATGGCTGCCAAGATGCTTTGGAAGGGCAAATAGAATAAGAAAAAGGACAAGTCATATCACGATTATTGTTGAGAATTAAGGTAGTTAATGGATAGCCGGAAATGGTTGTTGACTGCCGACTTTTTCACTTACTATGAGGAGGTAGGAAAATATGGAATGGCTTTATGTCTTGTTAATGTTTTTGGTGATGCTTTTTTCTGTATATGAGGCTATTGGGTATTATCGAGAATATCGACGAAGCAAAACAAAAAGGGATCAGGTGAATTTTTTTCTAAAGATTGCGGTTTTGGGGATATTAGTTGTTTTACTTGTTTGGATGATAAATCAGGTGATGAATATTAGTACAGTTACCGGGATATCTACTATTTAGAGAGAAGGGGTATGAAATGGGACAAAAGGTACATCCAATTGGTTTTCGAGTAAATTATCTTTATGATTGGGAATCAAGATGGTTTAATGATAGGTCATATTCTAAAGACCTTATCGAAGACATAAAAATTCGCAGATTTATTAAGAATAGGTTGCAGCAGGCTGGAGTTGCCAAGATAGTTATTGATCGCTTTGGTCAGAAGATGCGGATAAATATTTATTCATCCAGACCCGGGATAATTATTGGACGGGGGGGACAGGAGATAGATAAACTTCGTAAGATAGTTCAGCCTATGACTAAGGCACAGTTGCTCATAGATATTCAGGAGATAAAGAATGTAGAAATTAATGCTCAGCTTGTATCAGAAAATATTGCAGGGCAACTTGTCAAGAGGGTTGCTTTTCGCAGGGCAATGAAACAGGCTGTGACTACAGCATTACGAAATGGTGCCCTTGGAATAAAGGTGATGTGTGCCGGGCGACTTGGTGGGGCAGAAATAGCCAGAACCGAATGGTATCGTGAGGGAAGGGTTCCCTTGCAGACAATCAGGGCTGATGTGGATTATGGATTTTTTGAAGCAAAAACAACCTTTGGATTGATTGGTGTGAAGGTGTGGATATTTAAGGGAGAGATTATCGATAGAGCAGGGTTGCAGGAGGAAGAGTGCCATGTTGATGCCAAAAAGGGTTAAATATAGAAAACAACATAAGGGTAGAATGAAAGGCATGGCAGATACTGGATGTCAAATGAGTTTTGGTGAATATGGTCTTCAGGCAATAGAGCCAGCATGGGTAACTGACAGACAGATTGAGGCAGCAAGAATTGCTATGACCAGATATATAAAACGAGGTGGAAAGGTCTGGATCAGAATATTTCCAGATAAACCTATTACCTCTAAACCTGCTGAAACTCGTATGGGGAAGGGTAAAGGGTCACCATGTGGTTGGGTAGCTGTGGTTAAGCCTGGAAGAATAATGTTCGAATTGGCTGGTGTTACCAGAGAAATAGCTAAAGAAGCTATGAGACGAATGAATCACAAACTTCCTATGCATACAAAATTTGTAGTTCGTGGAGAGGAAATTGTGGTGTAGGTGATTCAAGGCAGACACATAGGTCTGGCCCCTACAAATACAGATATGTTTCGTGTAAAATATTGTTCGTGTAAGGGAGAGAAAAGAAAAATGAAGCTGAGAGATTTGAAGGAATTAACCGTAGAAGAGCTTTATGATAAAAGGAAAGAGATGTACCGGGAGTTGTTAAACTTGAGACATCAGGCTGCCTTACGAAAATTAGATAATCCATCAAGGATTCGTTTCGTTCGTCGTGGGATTGCTCGGGTATTGACCTTGATTAGAAATAGTGAGATTGCAGGATAAAAGTAATCGTTTATCTGAAAGCTAATGTTGCTGACATGGTAATGCAAGATGTACAGCAATTGGTGATAAATGGATAATCGTCTTAGATTGTTCATGTCATTGGTATATGGAGGAGATGTTTGATGCAGGTTAGAGGGAACCGAAAGGTAAGAGAAGGGGATGTTATTTCTAATAAGATGGATAAGACTGTTGTTGTAAATGTTATCAGTCGGAAGAAACATCCTATTTATGAGAAAATAATTAGTGTTAAAAAGAGTTATTATGCCCATGATGATGAGAATCAGTGCAAGATAGGGGATAAGGTGCGAATCATGGAGACAAAACCACTTTCTAAGTTAAAGAGATGGCGGGTGACAGAGATTATAAGGAAGGCGGTATAAAAAGATGATTCAAACACAAACAAGGTGTGAGGTAGCTGATAACTCCGGAGCAAAAAAAGTTTTGTGTATCCGTGTAATGAAAGGATCCAGTGCCAGATATGCCGGGGTAGGGGATATAATTGTAGCTGCAGTAAAAGAGGCTATTCCAGGTGCTGCGGTTAAGTCTGGGGATGTGGTCAAGGCTGTGGTGGTGAGAACTGTTAATCAAATAAGAAGACAGGATGGCTCATATGTGAGGTTTGATAATAATGCTGTGGTGATAGTAGATGAACAGGGTAATCCAAAGGGAACAAGAATATTTGGACCAGTTGCAAGGGAATTAAGGGCAAGGAATTTTATGAAGATTATTACTCTGGCTCCAGAAGTTGTTTAGTATTAAATGTAACTGTTCAGCCACCAAGACACTATGTCACAAAGTTTCACAAAATGATTTTGTTAATATCATTTTTGATGAACACTTGATATCTGATTTAATATTATTTGTGATTCTTTGTGTTTTTGTGCCTTGGTGGCTGAGTAGTTACTATTTTATAAAGGTGATATAATATGAATCGATTGCATGTTAAGAAAGGTGATAAAGTAGAGGTAATTGCTGGTAAGGATAAGGGAAAGAAGGGAAAAATACTTCATGTCTTTCCTGATAAGCAGCGGGTTTTGGTTGAAGGGGCTAATATGATTAAGAAACATACCCGTCCTAATCCTCAAAAGGCACAAACTGGTGGAATAGTGACCAAAGAGGCTTCTCTTCATGTCTCAAATGTAATGTTTATTTGTCCAAATTGTAATCGACCAACCAGATTGGGGCATTTGGTGTTAGAAGGTGGAACAAAATCACGCATTTGTCGAAAATGCTCGGAGATTGTAGATAAGGAGAAGAGATAATAATGTCTGTAGCAGTCTTAAAAGAAAAGTATAATAACGAAATAGTACCTCAGATGATGAAGGAGTTGGGATATAAGAACAGATTAGCTGTGCCTTGCTTAGAAAAAATTGTACTGAATGTTGGATTAGGTGAAGCAAGTGGTAATCCTAAACTGATTGATGTTGCTATGCAGGAATTGGGGCAAATTACGGGAAGACGAGGCGTAAAGACTAAAGCAAAAAAATCTATTGCAAACTTTAAGTTGCGAGCAGGGCAGGCTATAGGGTGTATGGTTACGCTACGGGGTCGAGCGATGTATGAGTTTTTGTATCGTTTGATAAGCGTTTCTTTGCCTAGGGTCAGGGATTTCAGGGGGTTGTCTCCTAAATCCTTTGATGGTTATGGAAATTATACCCTTGGGATTAAAGAGCAGATAATCTTTCCAGAGATTAATTATGATAAAGTGGAAAAGGCTACGGGTATGAATATTACCCTGACAACAACGGCTAAGACAGATGAAGAGTCAAGGCAGTTGTTGAAATTATTTGGTATGCCGTTCAGGCTATAGGTAGCAGTTATGAATGTTGAAATTTAGGTGGGTGGTTATGGCAAAAAAGTCAATGATTATCAAGGCAAATAAAGAGCCAAAGTTCAAGGTAAGAAAATATCATCGTTGTCAATTATGTGGTCGACCAAGGGGTTATCTACGCCAGTTTGGGATGTGCCGAATATGTTTCCGTATGCTTGCTTTACAGGGAAGGATACCGGGTGTAAGAAAGGCAAGCTGGTAAAAAAGAAAAAAATGAGGTGATTTAAGTTGTTAACAGATCCAATTGCTGATATGCTGACTCGAATCAGGAATGCGAATAAGGCTGGTCATGAAAAATTAGATATGCCTGCCTCTATCCTGAAGACACAGGTAGTTTCTCTTCTTAAAAGAGAGAGGTATATTAAGAATTATAAATTAATAGAGGATAGAAAGCAGGGTGTGCTGCGGGTATATCTGAGGTATGGACCAAATAATGAGAAAATAATTACTAACCTGAAGAGAATAAGTAAACCAGGCTTGCGAAGGTATAAAGGGTCAGAGGATATATCAAGGGTGTTTAATGGATTAGGTGTAGCAATTATTTCTACATCAAAAGGGATATTAACAGATAAAGAATGTCGGAAGATGAATGTTGGCGGCGAGATATTGTGTGAGGTGTGGTAATGTCAAGAATTGGAAAAAAACCAGTGCTTATCACGGCAGGGGTTAATTTTAAGTTTAATAATGGTGAAGTTGTTGTTGAGGGCACAAAAGGAAGGTTGAGTTGGATAATTCCAGCCTCAATGAATGTTTCGCATGAGGGGAATCAAGTAGTTGTGACTCGTCCGACAGATAGCTGTATACATAGATCTCTACATGGATTGACCAGAACTATTATCCAGAATATGGTTGATGGTGTTTCCAAGGGGTTTATTAAGGAACTGATTATTGAGGGAATAGGGTATCGAGCTGAATTAAAGGGTAAGAATATTGTGTTTGCCCTTGGGTTTTCTCATCCTGTTGTGGTTGAGCCACCACCCGGTATTACCTTTGAGGTTACAGAGCCTACCAGGGTAAGGGTTATGGGGATTAGTAAGGAATTGGTAGGTGAAATAGCAGCCAAGATTCGTCAGATTCGTAAGGCAGATTGCTATAAGGCAAAAGGCTTAAGATATGTTGGTGAGGTAGTTAGAAGAAAGGCTGGTAAAGTAGGCGGTAAGAAGTAGTAAAAGGAAGAAACTTTTATCCGCAGATTACGCAGATTACGCAGATAGATGCAGAGAAGGACAATAAAAAATGAAAGTTAAGACAAAACAAGATGCTAAGTTGAGAAGAAAGTTGAGGGTGAGACAGAATATAAGTGGTACGACAGAAAGACCACGATTAACTGTTTGTCGCACATTAAACCATGTCCATGGACAGATAATAGATGATGAGAATGGGGTGACCCTTGTTGCTGTTACCAGCTTGAAGGGTATTGATACCTCTGGAATGAAAAAAACTGAGGTATCTAAGGAAGCAGGTAGGATAATTGCCCGTAAGGCATTAGAAAAAGGAATAAAGGATGTGGTTTTTGACCGTGGTGGATTGTTGTATCATGGTCGGGTTAAATCCTTTGCTGATGGAGCAAGGGAAGAAGGGTTGAATTTTTAGTGTAGATAATCGATCAGCATGCTGAATGCTTAAAAGAGGTAGAACAATTATGGCATTTGAAGAAAGAGAAAATAGAGGAAGAGAAGGCAGAGGAAGAGGGCCAAGAGAGAAAAAGAAAGAAAAGGAATCATCAGGGCTTAAGGAAAAGGTGGTTTATCTTAATCGTGTGGCAAAGGTGGTTAAGGGTGGAAAGCGATTTGGGTTTTCAGCTCTGGTTGTAGTTGGTGATGAAAAGGGACAAGTGGGTGTTGGACTTGGAAAGGCAAAAGAGGTTGCCAGTGCTATTGCTAAAGGGGTTGAATTGGCAAAGAAGAGCATGATTGTTGTGGCATTGAATAAGAATACCATACCATGTTTTATTTTAGGTCATTTTGGAGCAGGTCGGGTGATTCTAAAGCCAGCGGCGCCTGGTACAGGGATTGTAGCTGGTGCTGCAGTTCGGGCAGTAATGGAGGCAGCTGGTATTCGGGATGTCTTAACCAAAATTATTGGAACAAATAATCCAATCAATGTAGTTCATGCTACTTTGGAGGGATTAAAAGAGATGAAGAATATAAAGGATAAGGTTGAACTTCGAAAAGGAAACAGGTGATGAAGTGGAGAATAAGCAGATAAGGATAAAATTGGTAAAGAGTGCTTTTGGAAGGGTGCCCAAGCATCGTAAAACCTTAGCTGTTCTTGGATTGCGAAGGATAGATGATGTGGTGATAAAGAATGATACTCCGGCTATTCGGGGAATGATTAGTAATGTGTATTATCTGGTTGAGGTGGGAAATGAAGTTAAATGAATTAGAAGCTCCGGCTGGTTCGCGGAAAAAGGCTAAGAGAATAGGCAGGGGAGTTGGAAGTGGCTGGGGAAAAACCGCTGGAAAGGGAGCAAAGGGGCAAAAGGCAAGGTCTGGAATGAAACCACGGAGAGGGTTTGAGGGTGGACAGATGCCGCTTCAACGCCGAATCCCGAAGAGGGGTTTTTATAGTAGGAATAGAAAAGAATTTGCTATTATTAATGTGGAAAGATTAGAAGAAGGATTTGAGTCAGGGGATGCAGTTACGACTGACATACTTCTGAGTAAAGGTGCTATCTCGAAGTTGAAGCATGGTGTGAAGATTTTAGGTAAAGGAGATATTAATATTCCCTTGCATATAGTGGTTGAGGCAGCAAGTAAGGATGCGGTGAAAAAGATAGAGGCTGCGGGTGGGACGATAAAGATCTGGAGGAAGAATAAGGTTGAAGGGAATTGAAAATATACTTAATCCATTTAAGGTTTATGAGTTAAGAAAAAGAATACTTTTTACCATTGCTTTGCTTGCAGTTTATCGGTTTGGGGCAGCAGCACCTACTCCGGGCGTGGATACAGTAGCCCTTGGACAGATATTTCAACAGGCAAAGGGTACGATTCTTGGGATGCTGGATATGTTTTCTGGTGGGGCATTTGAGAAGTTTTCTGTTTTTGCCCTTGGTATCATGCCCTATATCAGTGCATCCATTATTATGTCTTTGCTTACAAAGGTAATGCCTTCCTTAGAGAAGATACAGAAAGAGGGAGAGGTAGGCAGGAAGAAGATAAATCAGTATACCAGATATCTGACATTAGCCATTGGTATTATTCAGGCATCTGGTGTAAGTATCTGGATTCAGAATACGAGTGGACCACAGGGTGAGAGTATGGTGTTGACCCCTGGTATTGGTTTCCATCTTATGACTATTATTACCTTGACTACTGGAACTGCCATTGTGATGTGGCTTGGGGAACAGATTACTGAGAGGGGGATAGGAAATGGAGCCTCTTTGATAATTTTTGCTAATATTCTTTCCGGAATCCCAAGTGGTATCATTGAAAGCGGCAAGCTCTTGTTTACAGGAGAAAGAAATCCGATTATTTTCATCATAGGGTTAGCGGTTATTCTGGTAGCTATAGCAGCAACAGTGACCATGATTCAGGGGCATCGTAAGATTATGGTGCAGTATGCTAAGCGAATGGTGGGAAGAAAGGTGTATGGCGGACAAAGCACTCACCTTCCTTTGCAGGTTAATATGGCGGGTGTTATTCCTATTATCTTTGCCTCATCACTACTTACTATTCCTGCCACCATTTTAACCTTTTTTGGTGGAACAGGCAATCCAGTTATGGAGTTTATAGTCAATCAATTAACCCCTGGACTGGGAGCAACATACTATATAATAGAAACTGTGGCGATAGTATTTTTTACCTACTTTTATGTAGCTGTAATCTTTAATCCAGTAGATGTTGCAGAGAATATGCGTAAGAATGGTGGGTTTGTTCCTGGTATCAGGCCGGGTAAGCCAACAGCTGAGTATATTGAACGCGTTTTGAAAAGGATTACCTTTGTTGGGGCAATGTTTTTGGCTTTGATTAATCTCATACCATCGTTGATGTATGGTACGATGAAGATACCGTTTCATTTTGGGGGAACATCTGTTTTGATTGCTGTTGGTGTGGCTCTTGATATTATGCGACAGATAGAATCTCATCTTTTGATGGGTCACTATGATGGTTTTATGAAAAAGGGAAAGATAAAGGGTAGATTTTAATGCCTATAAACAAGGCAAGTTTGATAGTGTTTGAATCGTTTGTCAAACAGAGAGAAGAGGTAAGAAAAATGCGATTGATATTTTTAGGACCACCTGGCTCAGGTAAGGGGACACAGGCAAGTCGTTTGAGCCAGCGATTTAATATTCCTCAGATTTCAACAGGTGATATTCTCAGGAATGCAATTGCTAATAAAATAGGGTTAGGAATAAAGGCAAAGGAATATATGGAGAAAGGTGAGCTTGTTCCTGATGATGTGATTATTGGTATTATCAAGGATAGGGTTAAGCTGCCTGATTGTGAAAATGGATTTATATTGGATGGGTTCCCCAGAACGGTTGTTCAGGCAGAGTCGTTTGATAAGATGACAGAAGAGATGAGTCTTCCTATAGACATTGTCCTGAGTCTGAATGTAAATGAAGAGATGGTGGTCAAGAGATTGTGTGGCCGAATGGTGTGTAAAGAGTGTAGCACCAATTATCATCTTGAGTTTAATCTGCCGAAGAAAAAGGGGATTTGTGATCAATGTGGCGGTAAATTATATCATCGTCCTGATGATGAAGAGGATGTAGTGCGAAATCGCTTAAGGGTTTATAAAGAGACAACAGAGCCATTGATTGATTATTATCAACAAAAAGGGCTTTTGAGGGCGATAGATGGAGAAGAGAAAATAGAGAATATCTTCAAGCAGTTGGTGAGTGTGATAGAGGGGATGTAAGAATTAACATCAAGGGATTATGATAATCAGGAGATCAAAGCAAGAAATAGCCAAGATAGCAGATGCCTCAAAGATAGTTAGTGAAGTGATACGACACCTGCAGGGTATTATTGAATCTGGAATGACGACACAGTATATTGCTGATGTAGCTAAGAGGTACATTGTGAAAAGGGGAGGGGAGCCAGCCTTTTTAGGGTATCATGGGTTTCCCGGGTGTATATGTACATCAATTAATTATGAGGTTGTTCATGGTATCCCCGGAACTAAGAAGATTAAGGAAGGGGAGCTATTAAAGATTGATGTTGGGGTAAGGTTTAAGGGGTATTGTGGTGATGCAGCCAGTACTTTGAAAATAGGCAGGGTTTCATCAGAAGCAGAAAAGTTAATAACTGTGACTGAGGAATCTCTTTATGAAGGAATAAAGAAGGCTGTGGAGCATAATCGCTTGCATGATATTTCTTCGGCAGTTCAGATATATAATGAAAAACATGGATTTTCTGTGGTACGGGATTATACAGGCCATGGGATTGGTCAACAGGTACATGAGGATCCTCCAATTCCAAATTTTGGTAAACAAGGAAAGGGGCCAAGGATTAAGACAGGAATGGTGTTTTGTATCGAACCAATGGTTAATGCTGGTGGGCATAAAACAGAGGTTTTGCCTGATGGCTGGACCGTTGTTACAGAGGATAGGAGATTATCAGCTCATTTTGAGCATACAATTGTTGTTACTGATAATGGACCTGTGATTTTAACAGGGTAGGGACTATAACTTGGGAATAGAAATAAGATAAATTGATAATTGATAATTGTCAATGGTTGATTGGAGAGATATTATGGCTAAGGGTGATATGGATTCTGGAAAAAAGGAAGAGGCTGTCAGGGTAGAGGGAACGGTTTTAGAGGCTTTGCCTAATGCGGTTTTTAAGGTGGAATTAGAGAATGGACATAAGATTCAAGCCCATATATCTGGTAAAATGCGGATGCATTTTATAAAAATACTGCCAGGGGATAAGGTGGTTATAGAATTATCACTTTATGATTTAACCCGTGGTCGGATTGTATATAGATCAAAGGATGGAAAGGGTATGGTGAGCAAAAATGAAGGTTAGGTCTTCAATTAAAAAGTTGTGTGAAAAGTGTAAGATAGTCAGGCGAAAAGGTGTAAACAGGGTTATTTGTGTTAATCCTAAGCATAAGCAAAGACAGGGATAATCCCCTCTTGAGAGGGGTGGATGGTGTGTGTTTCTAATTATCAATTGTAATTAGGGGGGTGGACTTCCCCTTGTAGGAGGATAATGTGGCGAGAATAGTTGGTGTAGATTTATCGAGGGATAAGAGGGTAGAGATAGCATTAACTTATATTTTTGGTATTGGTTTACCATCCTCTCAGAAGATTCTTGTAAAGGCAAATATTAATCCTGATACCAGGGTGCGGGATTTAACTGAGGAAGAGGTAAATAGACTTCGTCAGATAATAGAGGGTGATTATAAGATTGAGGGTGATCTTCGCAGAGAACTTACCATGAATATTAAAAGATTAATGGAAATAGGGTGTTATCGAGGATTCAGACATCGGAAGGGGCTACCAGTCAGGGGACAGAGGACACATACAAATGCCCGTACTCGTCGAGGGAAACGAGGGCATACTGTTGCTAAGAAAAAGGCAGCAGGGGTGAGATAGTTTGATTGTAATAGGTCATATAGGACTTATTGGACTTATTGGAGGATTTAATGGCAACTAAGGGAAAAACTAAAAAAGTTGGAAAGAAAAAGGAAAAAAAGAATATTGGCAGCGGAAATGTCTTTATTCAGTCTACATTTAACAATACGATTGTAACTGTAACTGATAGGATAGGTAATGTTGTTTCCTGGGCAAGCAGTGGTACGGTTGGGTTTAAGGGGACAAAAAAGGGGACACCCTTTGCTGCTCAAATGGCTGCAAGTCAGGCGGCAAAGTCAGCAAATGATTGTGGGGTAAAAGATGTCTCTGTGTATGTTAATGGTCCTGGATCTGGAAGGGAATCTGCTATTCGTGCCCTTCAGGCATCTGGATTGGATATTAAATTGATTAAAGATGTAACCCCAATTCCTCATAATGGATGCAGACCACCGAAGAGAAGAAGAGTCTAAGTCTTATAGGACTTATAGGACATATTATAGTAAGGAGTGAAATGTTATGGCACGATATACAGGACCAAGTTGTAAACTTTGTCGCCGAGCACAGAAAAAGCTTTTCTTAAAGGGTTCAAGATGTGTGACTGAAAAGTGTGCTGTTTTAAGAAAGAATTATCCCCCTGGATTGAAGGGACAAGAGAGCAAGATAAAGGTATCGGATTATGGTCTTCAACTTCGGGAGAAGCAGAATGCCAGAGCAATTTATGGCATATTAGAGGGGCAATTCAGGTTATACTTTGCTACTGCGGCCAGGCAAAAAGGGATTACTGGTGATAACCTTCTTGTTTTACTTGAAAGACGGTTGGATAATGTAATCTTTCGGGCAGGCTGGGCAGAATCCCGTGCTCAGAGTAGGCAGTTTGTAAGGCATAATCATGTACTGATTAATGGAAGAAGGGTAAATATTCCCTCATGTCTTGTTAATGAGGGGGATGTAGTTTCTGTTAAAGAGAAAAGTAGAGAGTTGTTGGTTGGGGACAAGGTAAAAAATCCTGTTAATAAGATGCCTATCTGGTTAAAGCTTAATAGTGACCATGCGGCGGCTCAAGTGCTGCGCATTCCAAAGAGAGAAGATATTGATACAGAGATTAATGAGAATTTGATTGTTGCATTGTATTCTAAGTAGGGACAGGGTTTATCCCTGTCCGATAGAGGAATAGGACTTTAAGGAGGTTTGATTACATGGGTGCTAGGTGTGGAATAAGAGATTTGCAGAGGCCTAAAAATGTGAGGTGGGAAGAGGAAACTTTAACTAACACCTATGGGAAATGTATTGCAGAACCATTTGAACCAGGGATTGCAACTACAGTGGGAAATACACTGAGAAGGATGCTTCTTTCTTATATCGAAGGAGCAGCAGTTACTTCGATAAAAATAGAGGGTGCACTTCATGAATTTTCTACGGTGACAGGAATGAAAGAAGATGTTATGGATCTTTTGATGAATGTAAAGCAGTTATGCTTAAGGGTTCAAAAAGATTCTTCGAGTAAACACATTTTCTTGAATGTTGAGGGGGAAAGGGATGTAACAGCTGCGGATATTGAATGTCCTTCGGGCATAGAGGTAATTAATAAGGATTTACATCTGGCTACACTTGATACGGATGGAAAACTTCAAATAGATATGGAAGTAGATAATGGATATGGATATGTGCTTGCCCATGATAATAAGAGGGATGGATTGCCTGTGGGCACGATTATCTTAGATTCATTTTTTTCTCCAGTGATTAAGGTTGCCTATAAGGTTGAAGGTGTCAGGGTTGGTCAGGTGACCAATTATGAGAAATTAATAATAGATGTCTGGACAAATGGGGCAATTATTCCTCAAGATGCAATGGCTTATGCGGCTAAGATACTAAAGGATCATCTGGCTATATTTATAAACTTTTCTGAGGTTGAGGAAAAAGAGATTGAGGATGATGTTGATAGGGAAGAGGAAAGGATAAAGGCATTGTTGCGGATGACTGTAGAGGAATTGGAGCTTTCTGTGCGGTCTGCAAATTGTCTTAAAAGCTCGGAACTCAATACTATTGGGGAGCTGATTACTAAAACAGAACAGGAAATGCTTAAGACAAGAAACTTTGGGAAAAAATCTTTAACCGAGATTAAAGAGAAATTGAGGATGTATAATCTTACACTTGGGATGAAAGAGTATCTTCCTTTAATGGAAAAATTGAACGAAGAGTAGAGGGGATAAATATGCGACACTTAAATTCAATAGCAAGATTAAGCAGAACGGCATCTGAACGCAAGGCATTGCTTAATAATATTGTTACAGAACTTTTCAGACATGGAAAGATAAAAACTACTCTGGCTAAGGCAAAGGCCATGGTAAGATTGGTAGATAAACTCATTACCTTTGCTAAACGCGGAGATTTACACGCCAGACGAATAGTACTTACCTATGTCAAGGATGCTGGTATAGTGAAAAAACTGTTTGAGATAATTGCACCAAGATTTCAAGCACATCCGGGTGGTTATACTCGAATTATTAAGATTGGTACACGAATGGGGGACGCTGCAAACATGGCGGTTATTGAGTTGGTAGAATGATTTGTATGATTACACAGCCATCAAAGCAGGGAATAGTTGTATTTCCCTGCTTTTTTTGTGTCTGCTATAAAAAGGCACAAAAGCACAGAGAAGAACAACCCCCTAACCCCCTTTGATAAGGGGGAATTAGGGAAAGGGGTAATTGCTCAATAAAGTGTGGAATTCTCTCAGGCGCTGCTACTAAATGTGTACGAGGGAGATTTGCCACTAAGACACCAAGAAACCACTAAGAATATATTCCTTTGTGTCTTCCTTCGTGCCTTTGTGCCTTTGTGGCTAATCCCTTCCTCTTTTCACAAGATATTGAGCAATTACAGAAAAGGAGTTATCTATGAGTCTTATCGGGCATGATAAACCAGTTCTTCTGGGCGGTAATCCAATTCTTAAACAACCTATCCCTATAGCCAGACCAACCCTGCCCGAGATGAGTGAGATACAGGATGAATTTTGTCAAATATATTCCTCCGAGATGGTGACTAATTCAAGTTTTGTTCAGAGGTTTGAAGAAAGGGTGGCAGACTATCTTGGAGTAAAAGAGGCGGTATGTGTTTCAAGCTGCACCTCTGGATTGATGTTGGTTATGAAGGCTCTTGAGCTTACTGGAGAGGTTATTTTACCGAGTTTTACCTTCTTTGCCTCGGGACATGCCCTGTTATGGAATAATCTTGTGCCTGTATTTGTTGATTGTTCACCATCTACCTATAATCTCAATCCAACGATTATTCAAAAACTTATAACGCCAGATACCACAGCCATAATGGCAGTCCATATATTTGGTAATCCTGTGGAGATTGAACCCATCCAGAGGATTGCTACAGATAATAACCTTAAACTTATTTTTGATTCTGCTCATGCCATTGGAACAAGGTACAAGGGAAAACTTGTGGGCAGCTTTGGTGATGCTGAGGTGTTTTGCCTTAGCCCAACCAAGGTATTAACCGCTATTGAGGGTGGTATTATTACAACTAATGATCCCTTGTTGGCAAAAAAGCTGAGAATGGGCAGGGATTATGGGAATTCAGGTAATTATGATTGCGAATTCCTTGGATTAAGTGCCAGAATGGAGGAATTCAATGCATTGATAGGGCTCAAGGGATTAGAACGCATAGAGGAAATTGTTGCAAAAAGAAGCAGGCTGAAGGATATTTATCAGAGAAATATTTGTCAGATACCAGGTATTTTGTTTCAACAGATAGATGCAGGAAATACAAGCAGCTACAAGGATTTATCCATTATTATCAAGAAAGATGAGTTTGTATTAGATAGGGATCAATTAGCCTATGCCCTTGATATGGAAGGGATTACTACCAAAAAGTATTTTTATCCGCCACTTCATCAACAGAGCCTGTATAGCAGGTATCAACAACACCCTTTGCCAGCAACAGAATTCGTTTCAAGCAATATTCTTTGCCTGCCATTGTATTCCCATATGGAAGAGAAAATTGTGCAGGATATATGTCAGGCTATTGGGAGGATATACGAGTATCGAGGGGAGATATTGCGGTTGTTGAGTGGTTAAGTGGAAAGTGATTAGTGTCTCAACAACTCTCAAGTGTTGGATAAAGACGGGATAGTTTTGCAACCTCTTTCCTCTTTGTCATTTCGAACTACTGTGAGAAATCTTGTTGGCTTGCGAATTTAAGATCTCTCAGTCGACAGGCTGTTACGGAATAGGAATTTGGCATAAGATGCGTACAATATGTTGTCCGTATTTCGTAGGGACATCCCCTTGTGGGTGTCCGTCTGTTGATTATTCCGTTGCGTTTGTGACCATTTGATGCGTTTTACGGACAGGGACGAGCCCCCTGCCTTCGCAGGGGCAGGCTCTGT
Source organism: Candidatus Desantisiibacteriota bacterium (assembly GCA_043806395.1). Classification (GTDB taxonomy): domain Bacteria; phylum UBA9089; class CG2-30-40-21; order CG2-30-40-21; family CG2-30-40-21; genus CG2-30-40-21. Next base: position 25,879 of record JAZDHC010000303.1, read on the forward strand.
CC
>JAZDHC010000304.1:0-2621 GCA_043806395.1 Candidatus Desantisiibacteriota bacterium
CTTCTGCAATATCAAGATATTTGCTCCAATTGTCTATCGTTTTAATTAATGGCAAATCTTTTGACAATACTGAATTATCTATCCCTTGGACATGACTTGCTGCACTTGACCATGCATAATCTTCTGCCTTCTCTACTATTCCTGCTCGTACCGGATTTCTTTCTACATATCGGATAGATGTATGATATTATACGGCTGTAACACATGAATGCTTATTTTGCGTAAGTCCTAAGAATTATTCTTCGTCTGCTTTTAGCTGCTGCTTTTGTCGATATCTCTTATTATTTGATTCCTTTGAAGTATTCGTCAAAGATTCTTCAATCCTTCTATAGCCTTACCCGGATCAGGGCTATTGAATACAAACGAGCCGGCAACCAGGATATCTGCCCCTGCCTCAATCACTTGCTTTCCTGTCTCAAGGTTTATGCCACCATCAACCTCAATCTCTACCGAAAGGTTATTCTTTTTTATCAACATTGATGCCTCTGTGATTTTTTGCAAAACCTCTGGAATAAACCCCTGTCCGCTCCACCCCGGATTAACGCTCATGATCAGCAGCAGATCAATCTCGTCAAACAAGGGAAAAACAACCTCCAATGGGGTTGGCGGATTAATTGACACGCCAGCTTTTACACCGGCAGCCTTAATCATCCGTATGGTTGGCAATAATTCATCCTGACACTCAGCATGGATGGTGATAATATCTGCACCTGCCTTGATAAATTCAGGGATAATTCGAGCTGGCTGGGTAATCATCAGATGAACATCAAATAGCAGTTGGGAAGAATCCCGTATGGCTGAAATAACCACTGGTCCAAAGGTAATATTATTAACAAAATGACCATCCATCACATCAAGATGAAGCATATCAGCTGTTTGTTCAATGCGCTTTATTTCCTCTGCCAGACATGAAAAGTTTGCTGACAATAATGATGGAGCAATTTTTATCATAATATTTATTCTCCCTTCCTACCGATTACCTTATTACCTTATTACCTTCTGCCTTCTTACTCCCCTTCCTGTGGCAATGCACTACCCTCAGAAAGATACGCCGAAACGGTAAGAGTAACCGTTCCACCCCTTGTCACCTTTTTGCCAGCAAGGGGGGATTGATTGATAACCATATTCTGTTCCACGGTTTCAGCGACTTCTTCCTTTATCTCTAAGTTTAATCCCATTTCGTCCAATAGCTTTTTGGATTCAACGATAGAAGTGTTTATAAGGTCGGGCATATAAAAGATTGGAGAATTGGGTCCACTGCTGACAATCAAGCTTACGCCTGTATTCTTTGGTACCTTTGTTCCTGATATTGGGATCTGAGAGACGATGTAATTTGGTGGAATGGTGGAAGAATTGGCATAAGAAATAGATTTTACCTGCAACCCACAATAATTTTCAGACTCTATGCGGCAAAGATTTTCTTTAACCTCTGAAAGGGAAAGTTCGCAAAGACTTGGGGCAACGATCATATTTCGACCGGAACTCAGGGTTATCTCTATCTTTCTCTTTGGTTTTACCTCTGTGCCAGGTAAAGGATCTTGAGCAATAACATAATCCTTTGGAAGAGTATCATGTGGTTTATAGACCTCTTTTATACCAAGCCGTTTTTTGCTTAGTATCCCAATGGCTGAAACCCTGTCCTTACCCATTAAATCAGGTACCTTAATAACATCCTTTGAAGATGGACATAACAGGATAAATACTGTGATACTTGCCACAGTAATGGTCAAGAATATGCACAGTAGCAAAACCTTTAATATAATAGACCAAACAGAATTTTCTTTTTGCATCACGATAAAGATTCCTTGAGGAGTAGTTCGGAATGATAGATGGAGCCCACAAGCAGGATCGAACTGCTGACCTCATCCTTACCAAGGATGTGCTCTACCAACTGAGCTATGTGGGCTATTGTTAAATGCTCAGGAGAAAGCATAACATAAAATAGCGGCTCTGTCAAGGAAAATTTGGCATGGTTCAAAATGTTTACCACACGACAGGCTGTTACGGAACTAAAGTTGTCGTAGGGACAGAGCCTGCCCCTGCGAAGGCAGGGGGCTCGTCCCCTGTCCGTAAAACGCATCAAATGGTCACAAACGCAACGGAATAATCAACAGACGGACACCCACAAGGGGATGTCCCTACGAAATACGGACAACATATTGTACGCATCTCCTGTCAAATTCCCAGTCCGTAACAGCCTGTCGATTACTCAAACGGCTCCTGTCACACAACCTGATAAAAAAGGTCAACAAACGATACAAATATTATCTCACAGAGTTCGGACGATGTGTTATTCTAATGACATTAAAATTACGAGAAATGGTTGTTCTTCCTACCTTTGCCTCTACTTGTTAATCCCCCGTGATTGACACTAAACTTCCTTGCACAAAAAGCAAGAATTACACGGGTAAAGTAATAAATACAAAACTGAATGCTGCACCTATTGCCATCATTGGTACTTGCTTTGCTTTTAGCGTTTTCTTAACCCAACTTCGCGACTCTAAAAATTAAGTTATTCCAAATCAATGGGTTACAACTTAAGAAAAGCTGGTTTTGGCACTACAGATTTTTAATTTTTCACAGGATTGTTTTTATTGTTTTTCCGGGTAGGTAAGGTAAGG
>JAZDHC010000305.1:0-2297 GCA_043806395.1 Candidatus Desantisiibacteriota bacterium
AGGTGAACCGTAGGGGTAGACCTGTGTGTCTACCCAAATAATTGGGCGAACACATAGGTTCGCCCCTACGAACCTGAATAACGCAGCTATCGTTGATTAAGACCAGCGAAAAACACAATTTATGACCTTGCTGAGTATATACCATAGACAGGTAAAGATAAAAATAATGATAAATATAAAGCATTTCTCTTATGGAAGGCATGAAAAAGTAGGTGGTTTGATAAAGGAAGAGGTAAGTGATATTATCATTAATCACCTTAATGATCCTCGGATTGGTTTTGTAACTGTTACTGAGGTAACGGTTACCCCTGACTTACGACATGCAACAATTTTCGTAAGTTTTTATAACAGCGATAAAAAAGAAGGGATGAAAGGGTTGGTACATGCAGCAGGGTTTATCAGGTGCGAGATTGGAAAAAGAATAAAGATGAGGTATGTTCCAGAAATAGTGTTTAAGTTCGATTCATCCATAGAGAGTGGGGCACATGTTTTAGAGGTAATAGATTCGTTGGATATACCTGATGAAAACACATCAATCCTTGATGAAAAACTCAATCATTAATGTGCTTTTCATCTCTACTTTCACTATAAGATGAGGTATATGTGAAATGTTAAAGTCAGTATCCATAAGACAGGTAGAACATCAAATCAAGGCTTTTCCGCCGATTGATCAGATTAAGATGCTTGAACGCATAATACACAATCTAAAGCAGCTACTTTTGGCACGGCCTATTGTAGCAGGATTACTACAAGCAAAACATAAAAAAATAACCGAACGACTCAATCGAATCTATTCAGTTGAATCGTCTCAGATTGACTGTCAATTCATAGATGCACAAAATGTATCTATTGGACAGGATGAGTGGCGATGAAACGGGGAGAAATCTGGTGGGCTGATCTTCCCGATCCTGTGGCTTCTGAACCGGGATTTCGGCGACCTCTCATAATCATTCAAATAGATGATTTTAATCAGAGTATGATCAATACCGTCGTGGTTGTTGTTCTGACCACAAACATTCGACTATCCGAGGCACCAGGGAATGTTCTCTTGAAATCTTTGCAAACCGGATTGTCCAAAGATTCGGTAGTTAATGTTTCGCAAGTGTTAACAGTGGACAAGTCTTTTTTGACCGAGAAAATTGGCAAATTGCCAAAAGTGAAATTGCATGAGATTGAAGCAGGTTTGCGGCTTGTGTTGGGCTTATAAAGGAATAATAGTGAGGATTCTTAGTTTAATTAAAAATATCCTGGAAAAAGAGGAACGATTTCTAATCACATCCCATATACGGCCGGATGGGGATTCAATTGGCACACAATTAGCTCTTGGAATAATGCTTCATGGGATGGGCAAAAAGGTAACCATTCTTAACGAAGATACTGTGCCTAAATGCTATTCTTTTTTGCCTCACAGTGATTGGATAAAATCATCGTTGAATAATGGCAACCAATTTGATGCAGCTATTATCTTAGATTGCAGTGAATGGGAAAGATTGGGGAAAATAGCACCTATAGCCCAAACGGCTGATGTTATTATCAATATTGACCATCATGCAGATAGCCATGGATTAGGTAAATACAACTATATTGACCCCTCTGCAGCCGCTGTTGCTGAACAAGCATATCATTTATTCAAACATATGAAACAACCCTTAACCTATGAATTAGCTTTATGTTTGTATACGGGAATCCTGACTGATACAGGCTCGTTTAAGCATGGAAATACTACGGTAGCCAGTCATCATATTGTAAGTGAATTCTTGAAAATGGGGGTTAAACCTGATTTCGTTTATCGCAATATCCATGAGAGAAATAGTTTTCCGGCTATGTTGCTTCAGGGCATGTTGTTGAGCAGTTTACAGCTAAGCAATGATGGACATGTTGCATGGACCAGTATTACTAAAGAAATGCTGAAGAAAGTAGGTTATTCTGTTGAATTTGAACCTGAGAGTGTTCTCAGTATGATGCGAAGCATTGAAGGGATAGATGTGGCTCTCCTTTTTCGTGACCTTGGAGAAGATAAAATAAAAGTGAACTTTCGATCAAGGAGTGGGGTTGATGTCTGGCAGATTGCCCAAAGGTTTGATGGTGGAGGGCATAAACAGGCTGCTGGTTGTGTGATTACCGGTAATCTTGAAATGGTTCAAGAAATGGTTCTGCAGAATATAATGGAAACGCTGAATTATTGTTAATTCAGACCTCGTGAATTTAGGCATGGTTCAAATCAGGGTAACAAACTGAGTAGGCAAATGAATGGCTCTTTTTTCTAATTCCCTTAGAAAAGGGGGTTAGGGGGTTGT
>JAZDHC010000306.1:0-6870 GCA_043806395.1 Candidatus Desantisiibacteriota bacterium
CCCTTGTGGGTGTCCGTCTGTTGATTATTCCGTTGCGTTTGTGACCATTTGATGCGTTTTACGGACAGGGACGAGCCCCCTGCCTTCGCAGGGGCAGGCTCTGTCCCTACGACAACTTTAGTTCCGTAACAGCCTGTCGAACAGGATTTCTCCTGTATATTATTTAATTATACTTTAGTTGTTTCACTTTGTCAATAAATTTTTTCATCACTCCCAAGACATCACACTCTGCATGTGTTTGTGCCAGACTAACAATTAATAGCTTTGAGCCTTGGTTAAATAATTTAAGATGTGTTTATTAAAAAAATGTTGACATTTAAGCAAAGATGATGTATAATATGAATAATTTATTTCATTAAATTAGGTGCTGGCGTAGCTCAACGGTAGAGCAGCTGATTTGTAATCAGCAGGTTGCGGGTTCAATTCCCATCGCCAGCTCCAGAATTGGGGAGATACCCTAGCGGTCAAAGGGAGCAGACTGTAAATCTGCCGGCTCTGCCTTCGGAGGTTCAAATCCTCCTCTCCCCACCATTTTTGTACTTACGACGAGAGACATACCAAAAAGATTTAAGCCAGTTTGCCCCACATGCCGAAGTCATTATTTACAACATTGCAACCAAACAGGAGGCACAGAAAAAAATGTCAAAAAAACCAAAACTCATTCCAGCCAAAAAGATAGCCAGAATTACTGATATTACCATGGTTATTCTTATCGTATTTATTCTGGCTATTAGTCTTAAGGCATATTTTACAGGGACAATGGAGCTTTTTATTCTCTGGGCACCATTATCTATCTATATTGTGATATTTTATGCCTACTTAGTTAATATGCTTCAAAAACAGAATGAGGAATTAGAATGCTCAAATAAGGAATTGAGAAGGTCTATTCAGAAGAAACATGAGTTTATATATAATATCTGTATCCAGCTCCGTAAGCCGCTTCACTCAATAAAACATTCACTTGCCTATATTATTGGAAATACAGTATTGTCCTCATCTAACAAAAGATTATTGGAGCAGTCTGAAAAGGGTATTGAACACCTTGACGAGGTAGTTTCCAGATTATTGGATCATTCCATGATTACCTCCGGCAGAACACACCTGATGATAGAACAGACAGATATAAGGGAATTGATTGAAGAAGTGGTCAGGGCAACAACATATTTTGCTGAAGCCAAACAAGTGTCCTTGAAAACAATTATCCCTGATACCCTGTCAGATATTCCTATCGATAGCTTAAGGGTGCAGCAGGCAATAAGAAATCTTGTCTTAAATGCCATAAAGTTTTCGCCAGCGTTGTCAACGATAACTATTCAGATAACAGAGGATACGAATAGGATGCAGATTGCTGTTATTGACCATGGTGACGGAATGCCTTCCCATAAACTTGAAACAATCTTTGAAGAGTTCAGTCGGGAAATAAGCCTGCCATTTTCTGAAATTCATGGCACAGGGCTTGGATTGCCAATTGCTCAAGGGATTATAGAGGCTCATGAAGGCAGTATCACGGCTACAAGCAAAAAAGGGGATGGAAGCACCTTTACTATTTTCCTGCCTAAGGAAACAACAACACTTTCTCTTTTAGAAGAAAGAAGACAAATAAGAAAGTTTTTGACAGCCATACCACATCTGACCGAGTTAGTAGACCAATCTATTCTTCAGGAAATTCAGAGTAACTTTACCCAAACATTTGGCATTTCCACAGTTATTACAGATAATGAAAGTAATCCCATTGTTGCTTGTGATAGTGGAAATGAATTTTGTAAAATGATACAGGGTTGTTCAAAGGGTGCTGAAAGATGCAGGCAATTTACAGCAAGGGTAGAGACTGAAGCACTTAAGGATACCAGAGCAAAGGCATATTATTGTTTTGCCGGGCTTGCTCATTTTTCTGCCCCTATTCTTGTGGAGCACATGCACTTGGGTTCTATTGAGATACAGGGGGCACAGGTATTCTTGCCAATTAATCCTGATAAACTCAAGGGTATAGCCAGAGATCTGGAACTCAATTATGATAAATTGGTAGAAAAGGCATCCTCTGTTCGCAAGTTGCCGGAGGAAAGGGTATATTCAGCAGGAGAACTACTCTATGCAATTGCCAATACTGTTTCATCCCTCTGCACGCATGAACATAAACTCTCACATAAAATAGCCGAGCTTTCAACCTTTTCTCAGATAGGCAGGGCAATTACCTCAAATCTGGATTTTGATACCTTATTAGACATGATTCTTTATACAACCATCAGTGTTCTGGAGGCAGATGGCGGGTCAATCATGCTCTTAAATGAAAACAATGAGTTGGTTATCAAGGTCTCTTATGGATTACCCAATGCGATTCTCAGAGAGACAAGGGTGCCACTTGGCAGGGGTATATCTGGATATGTAGCTCAGGAGAAAAAACCTGTTATCTTGTATCATGGTATGCCAGATGAGTATCTTACCCCATTATTAAAAAGAGGTCACCTGAAAACAGCCATGTGCGTTCCTCTGGTGGTAAAGGGAGAGGTGATTGGTGTTTTTAATGTTACCCGCAAAAATGGCGATGTCTTTACTGATGATTCACTTAACTTGTTCAAGACATTTTGTGGTCAGGCAGCTATTGCCCTTGAAGAGGCAAGGATGTATGCCTCTATGGAGGAAAAAACCAAACAACTTGAAGCCTTTACAAGGATTGGAGAGGTAACTCTTTCTGCCATAGATATGGATATAGCATTAAGCCTTATTATTGAGGCTGTTTCAAGGGCAATGGATGTACAAATGGCTTCTATCAGGTTGTTAGATGATACAGGTGAAAATTTGATAATAATGGCCGGGTATGGATTGTCTGATAAATATCTGAAAAGGGGTGCCCTGAAAATTGGACAGAGCCTCGCAGGCAAGGTGGTGGAAATAAAGGAATGTATTGCATCAGAAGATGTTAGTTGTGATAATATGATTGAGGATGCATCCCATGCCACTCACGAGGGTATAAAATCATTATTGTCCGCCCCATTAATTCTAAGGGATAGGGCTATTGGGTGTATTACTGTTTACTCAAAAACAAAGCATATTTATACTCAAGAAGAGACAGAGTTCCTTTTTGGACTTGCCTCTCAAGCAGCAATTGCTATTGAATATACAAAGATATTCAGGACCATTCGTGATGGATTATCTAAAACATCACTGTCATTGAGTGAGGCAATAAGCTCTATGGATTCCTATGATATTCAGCAGGGTGAAAAAAAGGCAGAGTATGCAGAATTAATTGCTAAAGAAATGAATCTTTCGGTTACCGTTGTGGAAACGATTAAAATAGCTACCCTCTTGCATGATATTGGAAAAATGGTTATCCCTGAGAAGATTCTTCAAAAGCCAGGCACTCTGACCAAAGAGGAGTTTGAGACCATCAAAAAACACCCGTTAATCAGCGAAAAGATACTACAGGAGATTGAATTGCCATGGGATGTCTCAGTCTCAATCAAACAACATCATGAGAGGATAGATGGCAAGGGATACCCACAAGGGTTGACCAAGGAAGAGATAAGCACAGAGGCACTAATCATTGAGGCTGTAGATGCCTTCTATGCCATGATATCAGAAAGACCATATCGGAAGGCACTCTCTACTGGCGAGGCAACAGAAGAGTTGCAAAAAGAAGCTGGCAAACAGTTTTCACCAGAGGTGGTGGAGGCATTTATGAGGGTGTTGAAGAAGGATGAAGTGTAATAAAGTAGTAAGGTAATCGGTAATCAGGTATAAGTAGTTGGTATTTATGGGCACCTCTAAAAACTTAATCAAGTGATGATGGCAAGGGCGCATAAGAAAACGAAAAAGCGCAGTTTACATGTGGTAAATGAGCATTTTGAGCAGCATAAAATTTCAGATTTTTTTGCTACGAATTACACAAATTACACGAATAATAAAATCTTTCACCTCCCTATTCGTGCTATTCGTGCTATTCGTGGCAAAAATTCTCCTCTTCTTTCGTTACATCCTGTTTGCAATGTAGCCAGCGCGCGGCTTTCAGTTGAGTTTTTAGAGGCGCCCATAATAAGGTAATCGGTAATCATGCATAAGTAGTTGGTACTTATGCCTCTTCACCGATTACCTTATTACCGATTACCCTACTACCTCTTCCCCCGGAGGAATAATGAATATCCTATTTATGGGCAGCCCGCCGTTTGCTGCCCCAACATTACAATCAATAGCCAGAGACAAGCAGCATAAGGTATCGGTAATTACCCAACCGACTAAGCAAGGAAGGGGATACCATCTTGCACCGCCAATAATAAAACTCTTGGCACAAAGATTAAATCTGCCTGTGTATCAGCCATTTTCCCTTAATACTGAAGAGGGGATAGCATTGGTAAAAAAATTACAGCCAGAATTGATAGTTGTCGTTGCCTTTGGCCAGATTCTGCCAGATGAGATTCTTAATATTCCAACACTTGGCTGCATTAACCTTCATCCATCCCTTTTACCCAGATACAGGGGTGCAGCTCCAATCCAACGAAGCCTGATTAATGGTGATACTGTCACCGGAATAACTGTGGCATATGTAAACTCTAAGCTGGATTCTGGGGATATTATTCTACAGAAAGAGGTAAAGATAGAACCCTATGATACAGGTGATAGTCTTGCGGACAGGCTTTCTCAATTAGGTGCAATGCTTGTTATGGAAAGCATTGGATTGATTAAAGCCGGAAATGCCCCTCGCATTCCTCAGGATGAAACTCAGGTAAGTCATGCACCAAAGATACGGCATGAGGATAGCCTTATTGACTGGCAAAAGCCAGCAAGGGATATATTTAATCTTGTAAAGGCATTGAATTCTGCCCCAGGAACATATACTCTGGTAGGGGGGGAAAGATTAAAGATATTGGCAGCCACGATTATCGATGAGTGTGAGTCAAAAGAGCCTGGAATAGTAGTAGAATTAACCAAAGATGGACCACTTATTTCTACCGGTGATGGGGGGGTACTTCTTCTTACGGTTCAGCCGCAGGGTAAAAGATTGATGTCAGGCTATCAATTTCTTCAGGGACATAGATGGAAAGTGGGGATGAAGTTGGGGTAAGATGATGTGGTGATGTGGTGATGTGGTGATGAATTGATGCTTTGTGTAATCTGTGATGAACAGTTACCACATTTTTTCATAAATTTCAAAAAAAACTCTTGACAATCTCAACTCAATGTTTTATACTAATGTAGATTGTATATAAAAAATGGGGGGGGGAGATAGTATAAAATCCCTTAGGAGTCAAGAAAAAATAAGTTGTACACCAAGAGCCACTGAGACGCTTGGCTGGCAAGGCGTGAGAAGCGAGCATACTACTGTATGTAAGCTTCGAACAACGAAGCCAGCCAAGATGGATCGGTGGCACGACTGTACAAGTTATTTTTTCTTGATGACTTAAACCACGAAGTCCTGTTAAGGAGGGGTATCTGGTTATGCAAAAAAGATATTTAAGGTTATTAATAGCTATATTCTGCATGCTGCCTATGGTTTGTCTTGCAGAAGAAGAGAATATTGGGAAACAAGCTGATTCGTATTTTAATGAGGGGTATCAGTCGTATTTCAAGAATGATGTGGATAATGCTATCCTTAACTTTAGTAAAGCAATAGAGTTAAATCCAACGAGATCAAATTATCACCTTTTTCTGGGCAAGGCATTCCAAAAGAAAGGTATCATGGCAAAGGCAATTGATGAATTGAAATTTGCTGTAGAGATTGAACCTGATTTGGTTGAGGCACATATCAAGCTTGGAGACTGTCTCTATAGTCAAGGGTTATGGAGTGATGCGGAAAAGGCATTTTTGAAGGTAATTAAACTTAAACCTGATGATTTTGAGGGATACTATAAAATAGGTCAGGTTTATATTAAGAATAAAAGGGTTGATGATGCTGTTGCAAATCTCTTGAAGGCAAAGGATATGAACCCTGAAGAGCCAAATATCCCATTTTATCTTGGACAGGCTTATTTGGAAAAGGATGAAATCTTTTTAGCCATCTCTGAATTTGGCAATGCCATTAAGATTGAATCAAATAATCCTTATTATTATTATTGGCGTGGGAATGCATATTTTGCCAGTGGGGACTATCGGGATCCAAATGATTATTACTGGAGATCTGTAGATGATTACCAGAAAGCCATTGAGTTTGGGCTGGCAACACCGTATGTTTATTTCATGTATGGCAATACCATCCTGAATCGTGCTTTTTATTGCACAACAGCTAATCGAAAAGAGGATTCTCTTGATCTTTTAGAAAGGGGTATTGTTAAATACAAAAAGGTTATTGAATTGGAACCAAAGGCATCTAATGCCTATAATAATCTTGGGTTAGCATATTTTTATCTTGGAAGATTAGATGAGTCAATAACTGCCTATAAGACAGCTATTGACCTTGAACCAGTGATAGCCTTCTTTCATGATAATCTGGGGGATGCCTATTATAAAAAGGCTCAGTTTAAGGAATCTGTTACTGAATGGAATCTTGTAAAGGAATTAGACCCCAATTACATTATGAGTCAGATCTATGCACCTGTTCCCCCAAGACCAATCAAGCTAAAGCTAAGAGAGGCAAAGAGAAGGGTTGAGTAATATACGACAGGTTGCATTCAAAATGAGTAACTACTCAGATAAAGGAATTTGCCACAGAGAAACAGAGGAATTAACAGCAATCAGGAAAAAGAACCCACACTATTCAGCCACGAATGAACACGAATGAGAAGAGAATAACAATTCTACTGTAATTGCTCAATAAAGTGTGGAATTCTCTCAGGCGCCGCTACTAAATGTGTAAAACGGAGATTTGCCACTAAGACACCAAGACACTAAGAAAACACTAAGGATATCTTCCTTTGTGCTTCCTTCGTGCCTTTGTGCCTT
>JAZDHC010000307.1:0-3636 GCA_043806395.1 Candidatus Desantisiibacteriota bacterium
TGAACCGTAGGGGTAGACCTGTGTGTCTACCCAAATAATTGGGCGAACACATAGGTTCGCCCCTACGAACCTGAACAACACAGCTATCGTTGATTAAGACCAGCGAAAAACACAATTTATGACCTTGCTGAGTATAACTACTCACCACGGAGACACAGAGAGCACGGAGAACACGGAGAATTGATGAAGAACAACCCCCTAACTCCCTTTACTAAGGGGGAATGCCTTTATTTTTTCATTTCTCACTTCTCTTACAGAAGAAGTTGCCTTAAATCGTAGGGGAATACCTTAAAAACACCCTGAAAATCTCTTGTGGTTCTCCGTGTCTCTGTGGTGAATTCCTCTCCCTGAGTAGTTACCACCTTCAGAAGTCTGTCAGATTTCAGCATTTCTCATCATGCACCCTCTGGCTGCTTCTCCGCCACTACCTTCTTCTTCCTCCCAACAATAGTAAAAGCCAACTTTGTCTCATCCTTAGCCGAAACATCAACCATAATCTTGCCTTTTTTGAATTTTCCTCTCAGAAGTTCCTCAGCTAAGGGATCCTCAATATATCTCTGAATAGCCCGTCTCAAAGGTCTGGCACCGTAGGCAGGGTCAAACCCCTTCTTAAACAAAAAGGCATGAGCCTCTGGTGTTAACTCAAGGGTTATATCCTGATCGGAAATGCGCTCATTCAAGTCCTTTACCATCATATCTGCAATTTGATTGATGTGTTCCTTAGCCAGGGTATGGAAGACGATAACATCATCAATCCGATTCAAGAATTCAGGATTAAATGTCTTTTTCATTTCAGCCATAACCTTATCTTTCATATCGATATATATATCCTCTTTCCCCTTGGTTATAAATCCAAGATCCTTTGCTTCAAAGATATCCCTTGCCCCGACATTGGATGTCATGATTATTACGGTATTCCTAAAGTCCACTGTATGACCAAGATTATCGGTCAGGTGTCCATCCTCAAATACCTGAAGCAGTATATTAAAAACATCCGGGTGTGCCTTTTCTATTTCATCGAGTAGAACCACAGAGTATGGCTTTCTTCTTATCTTTTCCGTCAACTCTCCACCCTCTTCATAGCCGACATAACCCGGAGGGGCACCCACCAATCTGGATACCGCAAACTTTTCCATGAACTCAGACATGTCAAGCTGAACAATTGCCTCATCATCATCAAATAAAAACTCAGCCAATGCCTTTGCCAGCTCTGTTTTACCCACACCGGTTGGACCAAGAAAAATAAACGAACCCATGGGTCTTTTAGGATCTTTCAAGCCTGTTCTTGCCCGACGCATGGCTCTGCTTAAGGCAGTGATTGCCTCATCCTGTCCTACAATCCTTTCATGGATTGCCTCTTCCATTTTCAAGAGCTTTTCCGATTCCTTTTCCACAAGTTTGTATACCGGAATACCGGTAAGTTTTGAGAGTATATTTGCAATATCATCAGCAACAATCTTTTTTTCAATAACCCCTTTTTCCTTTTCCCATTTTTGTTTTGTTTCATCAAGATTTATCCTGAGAATCCTTTCTGTATCCCTGAATTTAGCTGCCTTTTCAAACTCCTGGCTAGCAATAGCAGACTCTTTTTCCTTAGATATCTGGACTATTTCCTGTTCTTTTTCCTTAAGGTCAGGGGGCATGGTTGTGGTTTGAAGCCTGGCTTTTGAACCAGCCTCATCCATAAGATCAATTGCCTTGTCCGGAAGAAATCTGTCTGAAATGTATCTATCAGCAAGCTTTGCCGCAGCCTCTAATGACTCATCTGTAAATTTTACCCGATGATGTGCCTCATATCTATCCCTTAGTCCCTTTAGTATTTCAATGGTTTCCTCTACTGATGGCTCCTCCACAATAATTGTCTGAAACCTTCTCTGCAGGGCAGCGTCCCTTTCCACATATTTTCTATATTCATCTAATGTAGTGGCGCCAATACATTGGAGTTCACCACGGGACAGGGATGGTTTAAGAATACTTCCAGCATCTAAAGCCCCTTCAGCTCCTCCGGCACCAATCAGGGTATGCATCTCATCAATAAACAGAATAACCTCATTTGATTGTCTTACCTCTTGCATGATCCTTTTCAGTCTTTCCTCAAACTCTCCCCTGTACTTTGTACCTGCAACTATGGCTGCCAGATCAAGGCACAATACCCGTTTATTAGCCAATACCTCAGGTACCATGCCTGCGACAATTTGTTGTGCAAGCCCTTCAACAATAGCAGTTTTGCCTACACCCGGGTCACCTATTAATACTGGATTATTCTTAGTTCGCCGAGCAAGGATCTGGATAACCCTTTCTATCTCATCTGCCCTGCCAACCACTGGATCAAGTTTATTCTCCTTTGCCAGCATGGATAAATCCCGAGAAAAGGCATCTAAGACTGGTGTTGATGTTTTTTTTGGGTGAGTGGTCGCAGCCTGCTTCCCTGTCGGCACACCGCCGCCAAGCAGCTTTATGGCCTCCTCCCTCACTGTATCAAGGTTTATATTAAGATTAATAAGTGCTTTTGCCCCAATTGTTTCACCCTCACGGATCAATCCCAGCAACAGATGCTCTGTGCCAATATAATTATGCCCCAATCTTCTTGCCTCTTCCACAGACAACTCTAACACCCTTTTGGCATGGGGGGTAAAGGGCACATCACCATAGGTAAGCAACTCTGAACCCTTTGGTGCCAATTTTTCTACCTCAATGCGAATACTCTCCAGACTTATTCCAAGGCTGTTGATAACCTCAGCTGCTACGCCCTCTCCCTCTCGCACCAGCCCAAGCAAAATATGCTCAGTGCCAACATAATCATGACCCAATCTTTTTGCCTCTTCCTGAGCAAGTCCCAAAACTCTTCTTGCCCTTTCTGTAAATCGTTCAAACATTTTTCATGCCTCCAAAATTCATTATGCTGAGAGGGCTAAAAGCCCTTTGTACCTTTTGCGTGTTTCGTAGTTATCTTTTATAGCCAAGGTGACTAAATAGTTGCTAATGTGCTTAAAATGACAATAGCTAAGTAGTTACATTATAACACTCTCAACAGGGAATGTCAAGGAGAAATCTATACAACCAGCTCTCCTCATTATGACTTTTTTCACCGCAGAGACGCAGAGGCACAGAGAAATATGAGACAGATAATGGAGATAATGGGGGATAGAAAGAAACGATTTTCATTGGATTTGCAGTAAAAACGCTCACATCTTCATTATCTCTATTATCTCCATATCTTTTTATCTGCGTATTCTCTGCGTCTCTGTGTCTCTGCGGTTCATAATTAGAATTGCTGGTAATTCTCCATGATACCTTGAATTATTTTACGCAATTCAGGAATTCGTTGCTCTATGGTTAGCTGCACAACAGAGAGATTAATACCATCATAATCATGTACAATAACATTACGGAATCCTACAGCCCCTTTAATCGGAAGAACTAAGCAATATTCTTCAGATTTTATCTTATTCAAAGTTTCCCCTATTTGCTGAATGCACATCAAAATCGCATATTGGGCACCTCTAAAAACTCAATCAAGTCGATGATGGCAAGGCGCAAAGAAGCGAAAAAGCGCAGTTTACATGTGGTAAATGAGCATTTTGAGCGACTTTGCAACGCAGCCAGCGCGGCTTCAGTGGGTTTTTAGAGGTGCCC
>JAZDHC010000308.1:0-14095 GCA_043806395.1 Candidatus Desantisiibacteriota bacterium
AATAATGTTTTGAAACAAAGAACACAATATGTAGTGTGTTTCGATAGATAGATACCCAAGATATTGTGCCTTAATCTATAGCACTGAGTTAAATAACAACACCTGCAATATGCCTTAATTTTTTTCACCGAGAATTGCTGAAGGAATATTCACAATGGGGGTAATGAGAGCGTTGCTGGCCAAATTTTCCTTGACAAGTCTAATTATATACATTATAATCATTTCAATAATGTTTTGTCCAGATCAGGAGAAACTCAAGGAGAATAAATATTGTGAGACTTTCAACAAAAGGCAGATATGGTCTGAGGATTATATTGGATATGGCACTTCAGGAAGGGGAGGAGTGGTTTTCTGTAAATGATATTTCAAAGAGGCAGAATATATCCTTATGTTGTTCGTATTCCGTAGGGACATCCCTGCCAGAGGTGCTACCTCCTTGTGGGTGTCCGTCTGTTGATTAATCCGTTGCGTTTGTGACCGTTTGGTGCGTTTTACGGACAGGGACGAGGGGGTAGCACCCATGGCACCCTGTCCCTACGACAACTTTAGTTCCGTAACAGCCTGTCGAGTACTCCTTCAAGATGACAATATTATTTACGACATTACACGGTTGCTGAGACAGTAGTTACATCTAAAGAATAAAAGGGGTGAATATGAGTGAGATTTCTTCGGAAATATTAACACGAGCCGGAAACGGTGACATTAAGGCGTTTGAGCAGGTGTATAATGAGTTCAGTGGTTTTGTTTATAATGTTTCGCTCAAGATTACTCGCAATAGCCATGATGCAGAAGAGGTTACTCAGGATACCTTTATGAAAACTTACCGTAAGCTGAAAACCTTTGGATTTTGTTCGTCTTTTAAGACATGGGTGTATAGAATAGCCGTAAATACAGCGATAAATTATCAACGGTCGTCGATAAAAAAAGAGTCACAAAAGGTGGATTTTGAGACAGTGGCATTGACCATCAGTGATGATAAGGCAACGGCAGAGGATAATATTATTAGGCAAGAAGATGTTGTACAGCTTGATTTGTTATTAAAGACATTGAAACCTGAGCATCGCGTATGTCTAATCTTGCGGGAGATTGAGGGATTAAGCTATCAGGAGATGGCAAGTGTTTTAGAAATTCCTGTAAATACGGTGCGTTCCCGATTGAAAAGGGCACGCGAGGCTCTTATGGCAGGAAGGGGGGCGATTAAAGATGAATTGTAAGAAAATACAAAAACTGTTGATGACGGATTATTTAGATGGGGAACTGGACAAGGTGATTAGCGGTCGCATCAAGCAACACATGGATGGTTGTATTCATTGCAGGCAGTTTGAACAGGGGATTGTGTCTTTTAAGAGGGCAGAGCAGATCAAACCACCAGCAAGGGTCTGGGAAGGTATTTGTGAAAAAATTACTGCGGAGCAACTGTTGCCACAGGGCAGTTGGTTTGATTACATCGTTGAGCAGTTAAGGGAATTTTTGCTTATTCACAGGCAGCCTGTTTTTGCTACAGTAACAGTTTTTGCAATGATGATCATTGCCTTGATAGCTATTCAGGGACAGATAAAAACAGATGCAGGGAATATGGTGGCAGAAGATTTTGGATTCTGGGTAGATGAGGAGAATGGGGCAATTGGGACGGCAATTGAAGAATATTTTTTGTAGGAGGGAACTTTTTGGATATCTGGTGTGTCTAAACATTGTAGTGTCTTAACAACCTTAAACTGACGCAATGGTAGTAATTCTCATTTTGATATTTTTCCACCGCAGAGACGCAGAGTCGCAGAGAAGAAACGCTGAGTGAAGCATATAAAATTCTCTGCGTCTCTGCGTCTCTGCGGTTCATAATGAGAATTACTGCCTACCGACAATTAAGAGTTGACGAGACAGTAGTACCGCTAAACGCTTACAAAAAAAGGAGGTGATAAACCGTGAGAAAAATAATGCAATCGCTACTAATTGTGGCTGTGGGAGTAATGATTATCGTCCCCACAGTATCTGCTGAGTCGCCCGAACATGGAAGAATGGGTGGACCGATGATGGGGCAGCATAAGCAAGCAGAGAAGGATATGTTCCAGAAGCTTAATTTGACGGCTGAACAAAAGACTAAGATTAAGCAAAACCGTAGGGAACAACAAGGGAAAATAGAGGATTTGCAAGATGCTCTACATGAGAAGCAGGCAACATTAAGGGATAAATTAAGCGATCCAAATGTTAGTCGGGAAGGTGTTGCTCCAATTGCCGCAGAGGTAAAGTCTTTACATGCAAAGTTGACAGATTGTCGCATTGATGGGATCTTTGCCGTGAAAGAGATTTTAACCCCTGAGCAGTATGCAAAGTTTCAGGAAGAATTGAAGGGAAAGAAAGAAGATCGTAAGGAACAACGCGAGCAATGGAAAGAACAACGCAAAGATAAAAAACAACGCGGTCCAAAGAAGGATCAGTAAAATTGCTTATGCCGTAGGGAAAAGGGGGCAGGGTGCATTCCATGCCCCCTTTTGTTATAGCCAGAACATATTCTTCAGGAGGAAAAAATTTCATGGGATATTTATCAACGACCATGCCGATAATGGCTATCCTTTTACTTGCGTTCTCAAATGTTTCTGCTGCCTCCTTAGACCTCAAGAAACCATTGACATTAAAGGACTGCATTTATACAGCATTAGAAAATTCATCAAAGATAACGATAGCCAAAAGAAGCCTGACCACAGCCGAGTCAGGGGTAAAGGATGCGAGGGCAGGATATCTTCCAAGATTAGATGCCAGTGCAGATTATAAGATTAATGACACCTACAATAAAATAGCATGGACAGAGAATCAGCGTGATGTCAGGTTATCCATGACAGAAATCTTTTATGATAATGGCAATACGACCGCCCAAATCAAACAGGCTAAGGCTCGTCTGGAATCTGCTACGGCGGATTTCCAGAAAATACAAGATGAGCTGACCATTGAGGTAATCAAGAGTTACTATGCATTCCTTAAGGCACAAGGGATGCTTAAGGTAAAGGACGAAGGATTAAAACAATCCCAAACACATCTCAACTTAGCCAAAGCAAGATATGAGGCAGGGGTTGCCCCTAAATCTGACATCCTTAAGGCTGAGGTAGAGGTGTCTACTGCTGAGTTGGGTTTGATTGAAGCAGAGAACACAATTTCCTTGACCCAAGCTGACCTTAACAATTGTTTAGGAATAGATTTGGATACCCCCCTCTTAATTTTAGATACCAAGGAGAGCGAACCAATAGCTCTGACTATTGATGAATGTTTGGCTTATGCCTTGAAGAATCGTCCTGAAATAAAAAAGGCTGAAATCAGCCTGAAGATAGATGAGATAAACCTGAAATTGGCACAAAAAGAGGTTTTGCCAATTATCACCATGGCAGGCAATTATAATACCAATGTTGACCAATTTATCAATGAACGAGATTGGAATAAGGCTTCAACTTGGGGGATAGACATAAAGGTAGGCTTCCCTATTTTTGATGCTGATAAGGCAAAGAGGGGGGTAACAAAAGCTACGATTAATATGGAAAACATTAAAACTAACAATAGCCAATTAGAGAAAGATATCACCTTAGAGGTATCAAGGCTATATCTGACCTTAAAATCACAACAAAAGATGATAGAGACCGCTAAAAAACAAGTGGTACAGGCAAAGGAGAGCTTTGATGCGGCTCAAGGAAGATATTCATCAGGTGTAGCTCCAATAATAGAGGTGATAGATGCTCAATCCTCTCTTAATAATGCCAGCACCAATTTCGTTAAAGCAATCTATGATTATCAGATGGCCATTTTTAGTTTGAAAAAGGCGATAGGGGGACAAATATTATGAAAAAGGCAGTGGTAATAATCATTTCCATAATCTTGTTGGGGGGTATAATCTTTGGCATGAAATCCTGTCTCAAGAAAAAGGACAATAGTGCTTCAAAGATAAGTACCGCTGTGGTCAAGCGAGGGGATATAGTGATTAAGGTTACAGAGGCTGGTAGTGTAGAGCCAAAAATCATGGTAGAGGTTAAATCAAATGTAGGTGGCGAGATAATAAGACTGCCAGTCAAAGAGGGGGATCGCGTCAGGAAAGGGGAGTTATTAGCAGAATTGGATACAACCGAGCTTAAAATCAAGCTCAATCAGGCAAAGGCAGACCTTGATTCCGCAGAGGCAAGGCTTTCTACCTTTCTGGCTGGAGAAAGACCTCAAGAGATAGCCAAAGCCCGTGAGTCATTAAAACAGGCAGAGATCAGGCTTGCGGATGCGAAGATAAAATTGGATCGGCAAAATGGGCTTTTTAACCAGGGGTTTATCTCAAAACAAGAGGTGGAGACAGCTCAAAGAGAATATGAATTAGCCATGAGTAGCTATAATTCTACCTCAGAGCAATTGAGCTTAATCCTTGAGGGGGCAAGGGAGCAGGATATCGTCTCTGCCAGAGCAAGTGTTCTGAAGGCAGATGCTGGTTACGAACAAGCCGTGGATAACTTGAATGATGCCATGATCTATGCCCCACTTGATGGTATCATCTTAGAGAAGAATGTAGAAGAAGGGGAAAAGATTACCTCAGGCATTGGTAATAACGGTGGCGGAACTGTCATTCTCACCATAGGAGACCTCTCAGTCATGAGAATATTGTCCAAAATCAACGAGGTTGATATACTTAAGGTTAAAACAGGACAGGCCGTTGAGATTACTTTAGATGCCCTAAGAGGAAAAATGTATCATGGCAAGGTTACAGATATTGCCTCTTTGGGCAAGACAGAGAATAATATCGTTACCTATGAGGTGATGATAGAGATAGTGGAGAGAGAAGTAGGGAAGATAGGAAGGTGGGAAGGTAGGAGGGTAGAGAGGGAAGGAGGCAGAAGGGAGAGGAAAGCAGGAGGTACAGAGGCACAGGCAGGATATTCCCCCTTAATAAAGGGGGTCAGGGGGTTGTCTCCGAGGCAGGTGGCAGAAGGCAAGAGACAGAGGGGCATAGAATATTCAACCGAATCCCGAATTCCGAATCCTACATTTTCAGATGAAAGATTGAAGCCAAAGATGACGGCTAATGTGGATATTATCACTGATAGTAAACAAGATGCCCTCTTCGTGCCACTTGAGGCTATTGTTGAACATGGAAGAAAGAAGAAAATCCTTGTCCTGCAAGATGGTAAATTTATCCCAATGGAAATAAAGACCGGGCTGCAGGATGAAACTCGTGTGGAGATAATTGAAGGATTATCCGAAGGCGAAAAGGTAAAACTGAATAGTTTAACCTCAAAGAAGGAAAAAACTGGATCATCAAATCGCTCTCACATGTCAGGACGCCCTCCCGGAATGGGCGGAATGGGAATGGGGAGAAGATAAAATAATAGTGTCCTCAATCAGAAATACTTGACAGATACAGCCATCAGATCAAGAGGAAAATAGTTTCGATTATATGGTATAATATGATTAAGTAGATAGGCTAATAAATTCGGGGACACAATACTATATTTTGGGAGCAAAAGAATAATTTAGTATTGTGTCCCCCGGAATTACGAGGAGTTGGATTTCATCATCAACTACGACATCAAATACCGCATGGGCAAGGAACTGGACAGCGGGGAGGAGGATGAATGAATAATCAAACGAAACAAATTTTCTATATAGATTAAAAAGGAGATAAAATATTATGAATGAAACCGCATTGGCCGTATTTGAAAGTAAAAAAATCCGTCGTTATTACGATGAACAAACAGAAACATGGTATTTTTCGGTTATTGATGTTATAGAAGCACTTACTGTTTCAATAAATCCGACCGATTACCTGAAAAAGCTCAGAAAAAGAGATATAGAACTTGGCACCTACCTGGGGACAAATTGTCCCCAGGTAGAAATGGTAACAGAAACAGGCAAAAAAAGAAAAACTCTTGGGGGATCTGTTCAACATATTTTGCGGCTCGTTCAATCCATCCCATCACCGAAAGCCGAACCATTCAAGCAATGGCTGGCAAAGGTGGGTTATGAACGCATTCAGGATATGAGCGACCCAGCCCGCTCCCTTGATCGTGCCCGTGAATATTGGCAACAGCATGGTAGAAGCGAAAAGTGGATCCAGCAGCGGATGATGGGGCAGGAAACCCGCAATAAACTCACTGATTACTGGCAAGACCACGAAATAACCAAAGGAGAGGAATACGCTATTCTCACCAATATCATTCATCAGGAATGGAGCGGTGTTTCAGTAAAAAAACATAAGGATATCAAGGGTATTAAAACGCAGAATCTGCGTGACCATATGAGCGAAGCGGAGTTGATTTTTACGGCACTTGCAGAACTTTCCACAAGGCAAATTGCCGAAAGCGTGGATGCAACCGGAATGGTTGAAAATGCAGATGCAGGCAAAAAAGGCGGCAAAATAGCCAAGAAAGCCCGTTTGGAGCTGGAGTCGAAAACCGGAAAAAGCGTCATCACATCTGAAAATTATCTTCCACCAGTGAAGAAACAAAAGCAGTTAAAATATAAACCGGACACTATCAAGGAGGCTGAATGATTACGGCAGCACTTGGCAATACGGAATTACTAAAACTCTACAAGACTGCTTTTCTCTGCAGCCGGGAAATCCCTGCTTCTGTTGTGCTCAAATGCTATGACTGGGCCATCGAACAGCGGGACAAAGGCAACTGCGTTATCAGTGGTTTTCATTCCAAGATTGAGAAAGATGTGTTTCATTATCTGCTTGCCGGTACACAACCGGTCATCATGGCTATGGCACGAGGAATGAAGGAAAAAATCGAGCTGGAATTAAAAGTAGCAGTTGATACCGGCAGATTATTGATTGTTACACCGTTTGAAAACCGTGTAAAACGGGTTACAGCAGAAACCGCTGAAAAGAGAAACCGGTTTATGTTTGAACTGGCGGATGAGGTTGTTATTGGCTATGCCGGCAAGGGCGGGATGGTAGAGAGACTGGTTGCAGAAGTTAAAGATAAGAAAGTAATCAGGAGTGTGTAATGTTAATAGATATCCAGAATATAATCAAGATTTACAAAATGGGAGAGATAGAGGTTCATGCCTTAAGAGGGGTTACATTCCAGATAGCCAAGGGTGAGTTTGTCGCTATTATGGGCTCCTCAGGAAGCGGGAAGACTACCATGATGGATATTCTAGGTTGTTTGGCAAGACCTACCAAGGGGAAGTATTTCTTAGAAGGACAGGATGTTTCCCGATTAAAAGATGACGAGTTGGCAGAGATTCGCGGTAAAAAGATTGGCTTTGTCTTCCAGAAGTTTAACCTGTTAGCTCGAACATCAGCCTTACATAATGTAGAGCTTCCCTTGCTTTATAATAATACCTCCAAAGCAGAAAGAAGAGAACGAGCACATCAGTCATTAAAGGCTGTCGGGTTAGAGCATAGGATACATCATCGGTCAAATGAATTATCTGGTGGACAACAACAAAGGGTAGCTATTGCCAGAGCATTGGTAAATAATCCATCTATTTTATTTGCTGATGAACCAACCGGTAATTTAGATAGTCAATCAGGGGAAGAAATAATGGAAATATTCGATAGATTGCACCAACAGGGAAGCACCATTATCATGGTCACCCATGAAAGGAATATTGCTGAACATGCAAAGCGAGTCATCCACTTGAAGGATGGGCAGATTATAGAGGATACAGGGATGTAGATGCAAATGTCATGATTAGAGATGAAAGTTTGGCATGGTTCAAAATTGTTCACCGCAGGGTCACAGATGATACAGAGAATTACAACCCCCTAACCCCCTTTTCTAAGGGGGAATTAGAGAAACATAGATACTTGCTTGCTCAATTTGTTACCCTGATTTGAACCATGCCGAAAGTTTCGATTATAATCGAAAGTATTGGACAAAAGTTTCGGTTATATGATATTATACGAGGAGATAATCATTATGAATCTTGCTGAAGGTTTTAGCACAGGATTAAACGGGCTGGCTGCCAATAAACTTCGCTCAGGATTGACCATGTTGGGCATTGTCATTGGAGTAGCCGCAGTAATTGCTATGGTTTCCATTGGTGAAGGGGCAAAACAGGCTATTACCAAACGGATTGAATCTATGGGTTCTAATCTGCTGATGGTTCGTCCTCAGAGAGAAGATGATAAAAAGACAACGGATGCTACTGGCAAATCCCCTGGGCTGACCAATGAGGATGGATTAGCCATCTTAAAAGAATGCCCTTCTGTCCAAAATGTTGCCTGTGAAATTTCCTTAAAGGGTCAAGCTAAATACATGGATAAAGACTGGGATACAAGCATAACAGGAACTATCCCTTTCTATCAGGAGGTAAAAAACTTTCATGCAGAGGAAGGAAGGTTTCTCTCGCCACAGGATATAGAGGAGTGGAAAAAGGTATGCGTTCTTGGAAAGACTGTGGTCAGAGAACTCTTCAAGGAAGAAAACCCCATTGGCAAAACGATTAAGCTAAAGAATGAAAGATTTATCTGTATTGGGATAATGGAAGGAAAGGGACAGACCGGCTGGCAGGATGCGGATGATGTTATTTTTATTCCTCAGACCACAGCACAAAAAAGGTTTACCGGAGATACAAAGGTTACCGGCTTACTCGTCCAGACTAAAGGCTCAGAAGTGGCTGAATCTGCTGTTTCTGAGGTAGAAGCAGTTCTAACCAAAAGACACAAGAATGTTATTGACTTTGAGGTTCGCAGTCAGGAGGAGATATTGAAAACAATGCAGGAGGCTACCCAGACATTTAAGTTGCTACTGGGTGGCATAGCGGCTATTTCTTTGTTAGTGGGCGGGATTGGGATTATGAACATTATGCTTGTCTCGGTTACTGAACGCACCAGAGAGATAGGCTTGCGGAAATCTGTTGGTGCCAAAAGGCGGGATATTCTGGCACAGTTTCTTATTGAATCAGTAGTAATCAGCATGGCTGGTGGCATTATAGGTATCATTTCAGGAATAGGTCTGGGTGTAGCGGTAAGTAAATTGATGAGTAAAGCTATGCAGGGAGGGGCACCAATGACTTCCATAGTATCATTAGGGTCTGTAATCTTAGCCTTCTTCTTTGCCGTAGCCATAGGGATATTCTTTGGTATGTATCCAGCTAATAAGGCTTCAAAATTGGATCCGGTTGAGGCGTTGAGATATGAATAAAAGGCACTGCTGCTACACAGCTTTTTCGAAGTGTTGGCGGAACCATTGGCACGGCAATCCTGGGTGGTGTGATGAATAGTCAATTAGCCAGCCGACTTTCAAACATAGAACAAGAACCTTTCGTGGCAATGATGAAAGCTGACACCTTCTCAAAGATTGACGGCAATACTGTCCAAAGATTGCTTAATCCCGATAGCCAGACACAGATACTCTCATCATTTGCTCATTTACCACAATCTCTTGCCAGTTTTGATCATTTTCTGAAGACAATAAAAATCGCTTTCAGCCATTCAATTGATTCACTGTTTATCGTCAGCACAATCTTAATGTTTCTGGCTTTTATTGTGGTTTTATTCCTCCCACAAATTCCTTTGCGAAAAACCAATCGCCCTGTTTTAGAGGAGATAGGTATTGAATTAGAGGAAGAGATGGGGCAGAATGATGTGAAAAAACACTTGACAGGAACATCCGTTTCATGATATACTTTGATTATCAAAATATTTTATTTTCAAAGCTATCTTTCTTAAGGAGTAAACCGTTATGGAGAAGGAAACAGTAGCCAGCCGTGCTGAAAGAATACATTCCTTTATGCCACAGATAATGAAGAATTTGTTCTTTGGCGCAAGACAAGGGCTTGAGCATCCAGACATAACGATTACTCAAATAAAGGCACTTCATATCTTAATGGAAAATGACAACTGCACTATGAGTGAGTTAAGTGATTGTGCGTTCGTAACCCTTGGAACAATGACTACTACAGTCAATCATCTGGTGAAAAATAAACTTGTCAAGCGAACAAGAAGCACCAAGGATCGGAGATTGGTTCGGATACAATTGACAGATTATGGCAAGGGAATTATTGAAGAACACCAACAAAGATGCAAGGAACAATTAGCCGGGGTCATTCAAGGATTGGAAGAGGAAGAGCAGGAAAGATTGCTTATTGCCTTTTCTGATATTTACTCTATTGTCACCAGAATAAAAAAGGAAAAGGCAGGGGTTAAATAATAATGAAAACATTTGGTAAAATTGCTGAAATTACATTTATCAGCATAATCTTATTTTCAATGACAGCATTTGCAACAGATACAGTTAAACAATTAACCCTTAATGACTGTATTAAGGTAGCACTTGAACAGAACACAGATATTATCATAGCCCATGAAGACCAAAAAATCGCAAAAGCCCAGACTACCTCAGCCTGGTCTACCGTATGGCCTAAGCTGACCATTGAGACAGACTATGCAAAGGTATATTCCAGACATGACCTGATTGATTCATACACAGTAAAGCTATCCGCACAGCAGATCCTATGGAGCGGGCATATTATGCCAGTGCTGGAAGCAGCTAATTATGCCCTGAATCTGGCAGATGATAGCTTCCTTGTGAAAAAAAACACAGTTATTCTAAACGCAAAAGAGGCATATCTAAATGTACTTAAAATCGAGGAACTTGTCAAATCCACACGAGAGAATAAAAAACTGATAGAACAGCTTATCACTCAAACAGAAGAACTCATTTCTGCGGGATTAGCCACCAGAGCAGACCTGCTCAAATTGCAGCTCCAGCTCAAGAATATCGAGCAGATGGTGATAAATACTGATAATGGGGCAAAGGCAACTAAGCAAACTCTTAACCTATTGCTCGGATTTCCAATAGATCAGGTTATTGAACTTACACCTTATAAAACGACTGACTATAATGAATTGTTAAATCTAAACACCAAAGACCTGGTAACAAAGGCTCTAACTCAAAGAAAAGAGCTATCGCAATTAGATTATCAGATCAAGTTATTAAATACACAGGCGGCAGTCATAAATAGTGCCACTCAACCTGTGGTTCTCTTCTCCGGCAACTATGGCTTGATCAATGACAAATTATCTTTTGATGTCAGCAGAGATAAAGACTGGTTGCTTGCCCTTGTGGCTAAATGGACTTTTTTTGATGCCAATGATACTCAGTCAAAGGTGGCCGTTACCAGATCATCTATTAAAAAATTACAAGAATTACGCAAACAGTTGATCAACGCTATAGAATTGGAGGTCAATATCATTGTCAACGGCATAACCTCTTCCATCGCCAAAATTGATGCTTCTCAAAAGGAACTTGAACTGGCAAAAGAGAATGTACATATATCTAACGAAAAATATATCAATGGCTTAGGTACAAATCTGGATCTCATCGATAGTCAAACATCGCTGCTAACCGCACAAACTAACTTAATTAATGCAAATTATGATCTGGAAATTGCAAAGGCACGGCTTTATAAGGCTATCGGAGAGATGGTGATCAGGTAATCGGTGATCAGGTAATCGGTGATCAGGTAATTGTTTTCCTTACCGATAACCCGATTACCGATTACTGATTACTTTTCCAAAGCACAACAGGAGGAAAACATGAAAACGACAAAAATACTCATAATCATAATGCTCACCATGATTTCATTTGGCTGCGACAATAAAAAGAAAGATACAATAGAGAAACCTGTACAGGAGAAAATTGTAAAAGTATTTCTGGCTAAACCTGGATCTTTTATCCAAACACGCACTGTATCCGCTGAAACTTTAGGCATCAAGGACATAACGCTCAGCTCTGAGACAAACGGTAAGGTTGAATGGATGAAGGTATCTGTAGGAGACACCGTTCAAGCGGGACAGCTTATCGCCAGGATTGATGAGCAAATGGCAAAAGCTCAATTGGATGTTGCTTCTGCCAACTACAATTTTGCTTTAAGCAACTATGAAAGGCAAAAACAGATATATGACAAAAAAATAATCTCTGACCAGCAGTTTGACGCAGCCAGAACACAGATGGAAACCGCAAAAGCAGGACTTAAACTATCACAGATACAAATGAAAAACACCAGCATATACGCTCCATTTGGCGGAATTGTTGCAGCTTCGTTTGTTAATGAGAATGAGTTGACAAATATCGGCAGGCCAGTTGTACGGATTGTCAATCTGGACACTATAAAAATTGTTGTAGCCGTAGTCGAACAAGACATGACCAACTTACACATTAACGAGAAGGCTACAGTAGAAATCCATAGTATTAAGAACGGTCAGTATAGTGGCTCTATCCACAAAATCGGTTTTGTTGCTGACCCATCTTCTAAAACATTTCCAGTAGAAATACTTATAAGTAATCCAGACCATACCATCAAGGCTGGAATGGTCAGTACTGTCAAATTCACTATCAACCATTACAACAATGTATTTGTTGTACCACAAGATCTTATTGTCGAAGGAGAGGACTCGAAAGGGATAATGACCGTATCAAACAATGTTGTTAAACTTAAAAAAGTTGAAGTTGCTCTGCCGGAAAAAGACAAAATAGCCGTACTATCGGGTATTTCCGAGGGAGACAAAATTATATATGTTGGACACAAAGGCGTTTCTGATGGGGACATGGTAACTATTGTCGAAAATTGACAACATCGCCAGTTTTTTTACAGTAATCTGACTCTGAGTAAGTTTGCCAAGATTAGCACCATTTAATCCATTCCAACTCTCTGTATCCAATAAGCTTAAGCCACTAAACAATCTGTTCCCACTGCTTGCCTTTTGTTGGCTGAATGGATCTTCACCTAACGCAGTCATGGTAATGTTTCTAAAATCACTTGCAAATTTAGCCCTATCCCCTGCAATCATACCAGCCTTAATCAATCCACTAACTGCTTTTACATCCTTGAAAACATGGGGGGGGATGTATCCCCATGTTTTTGTATCACCGCATATCCTGCCTCAATAACCCCCCTGAACTTTGGCGATATAGCGTACCAGTCCAACACATCCACACGAAAGGGCAGCTCAGATTCAGAAAAAGCCTCTTTTATATTCTCAATCAGTCGCCAATCTAATTTTGTATTACCCACTATGGCAAGATCAAGGTCAGAATAATTCTTTGCTGTTCCTTTATAACGCGAACCAAAGACACGCACCTCATAAGCAGAAACATATTTTTGTAGAATTTCTGTAATAATGTGTAATTGTTCATCGATTACATCAATCATTTCGTGCCTCTAATCTGGCTAAGAAGTCTTTTGCTGCTGGCAAAAATTTTACTGCTGCTTGATATACCTCTTCAGCAATATTTTCATCATAGGTATGAGAGGTTCTATTGCGGGCTTTGTGGTATTCCATCCACTCTTCTACATCAACTAATAATCGATTCTCAGCACTCAATCGAAAAAGTTCTCTTCGTGTAACGCCGTCAACAATCTCTGTGCTGATATTTTCTTCAATCCACCGTTTCATGAATTTCCAGCAGAGTTCATAAGTAAATTCAAAATTTTGTATAACCCCAGCCTTTATTACCTCTATTTCTTCTTCATCAATGTTTTCTAAGGTCAATCTTTTATCTGCAAATTTTAATGCCCGTTCCATTGAAGCAATTGCATCAACAAGGCTACTGATAACGAGTTTCATTATTTTCTCCTTATTTTCCTTACAGCCATTATGAAAGATATTATACACTAAATAGTTATAATAGTCAACTATCTTTTTGGTCACAATTTGGCATGGTTCAATATGATAATCACGAATGAACACGAATAAAACACAAATCAACACGAATTAATCTTTATTATTCGTGATAATTCCACAACATTCGTGTTAAATTCGAGCATGGTTCAAAACTGTTCGCCACGGAGGCACAGAGAGGATTACAACCTCCTATCCTCCACCAACGAGGGACATTGTAAAGACAGGTTTGAAACCTGTCTCTACGGACATTAACCTCCATCAGCGGGGAATATTGGAAAGAAATGTGTTACCCTTTTTTGAACCATGCCAATTTTAGTAGGGTTTTTATGCTTGACTTATTGGAAAGTTTGTGGTAATGTGTTGGTTCATTGGGAATCGTAATTTTTCATTCAATAATTTAGCGACTTTTCCGTATTCGTGAGGCGGTATCTCCACCCCAGATACAGAGGTTTTTTTAGGCATAAAAGGCAACTCAAGATTATCCTACTTAATCAC
>JAZDHC010000309.1:0-13443 GCA_043806395.1 Candidatus Desantisiibacteriota bacterium
GCTGGTCTTAATCAACGATAGCTGCGTTGTTCAGGTTCGTAGGGGCGAACCTATGTGTTCGCCCAGTTATTCGGGTAGACACACAGGTCTACCCCTACGGTCCACCTTCACGCCTTGCTCTCCTTGATTAATCCTCACCGAAAATTCACTAATTTATGACCTCACTGAGTATAAATCTACTTGTGTAATTATGCGGATCTTTTCACCCAGAAACTGCTCCCCTAACTCAACAAATCGTACATTTTCATCGCTGACATAAAATCTGTGCCTTTTATCCTGCCTCATCCTGCAGAGCATACCTGCCTCAGATAATATCCCCTTAGTTACTCTGGCAGTTTCCTCTGCTGAGTTTATCAGGGTAACCTCATTGCCCATAATATCCTGAATAATACTGCGAAGAAATGGATAATGGGTACACCCTAAAATAAGGGTATCAATCTTATTATTCTTCAGCGGAAAGAGATACTCTTCAGCTATCTCTTTTGTTGCAGCATGGTTTAACCAGCCCTCTTCTACTAATGGAACAAATAATGGACATGGCTGGCTGATAACATGAATCTGTTGGTCGCAAGATTGAATTGCCTTGACATATGCTCCGGTAGCAACCGTTGATCTGGTAGCTATTACCCCTATTCGTTTAGTTTGCGTAACCTCTGCTGCCTTTTGTGCCCCAGGTAGAATCACACCAATAACAGGCAACGAAAACCTTTGCTTTAGGTCCTCAATGGCTGAAGCAGTTGCAGTATTACAAGCAACAACTATTGCCTTTACCCCTTGAGAAATAAGAAATTGAACAATTTCACAGGAGAATTTAATAACTGTTTCCTTTGACTTTGAGCCATACGGTGTTCTGGCTAAATCACCAAAATAGATTATTTCCTCATCAGGCATGGCTTTCATTACCTCTGCCATAACAGTAAGTCCGCCAACACCAGAGTCAAATATACCTATAGCTGCATTTTTATTCATTGTACTTTCCTAACCCCTACCTCAATTCCATATTCCTTTATCTTTTTCTGCAATGTTTTGCGGTCTATTCCAAGTGCTTTTGCAGCTTTTGTACGATGACCATCTACGCCCTGAAGTACTTCAAGTAATGCCTGCCTTTCTACCCCTGCCCTTGCCTGAGACACTGTTTCCTTAAATGATAACCCTTTCCTTTGTATCTTAATGATGTTTTGTGGGACATCATCCACACCTATCTTCTCTTTCTTAGCCAGAATCACCATCCTTTCAACCACATTTTCAAGCTCACGGATATTTCCATGCCAATCATATCCAACCAATAATTCTTGAGCATCCTTAGTTATCTCTATTATATTTTTATTAATACGGTGATTAAATATATTTAAGAAATGCTCTAACAAGAGAGGAATATCCTCTTTCCTTTCCCGTAATGGTGGCAAAAATATAGGGACAACATTGAGTCGATAGTATAATTCCTCCCGATATATTCCATCCTTAACCGCTTTTTCCAGATCACGACTGGTGGCAGCAACAATTCTCACATCTACATTAATGGTTTTGTTTCCTCCAACCCGCTCAAATGCCCTTTCCTGTAATACCCTCAGTAATTTAACCTGTATGGGAATGCCTATCTCTCCAATCTCATCTAAGAATATTGTCCCAGTAGAGCCAAGCTCAAACCTGCCCAATCGACTACTCACTGCACCTGTAAAGGCACCCTTTTCATGCCCAAACAGCTCACTTTCTAACAATTCCTCTGGCAAGGCAACACAATTAATGGCTATAAATGGCATATTCATTCTGAGGCTACGGCGATGTATTGCCCGTGCTACCAATTCCTTCCCTGTCCCTGTCTCACCTGTAATAAGCACAGTAGCATCTGTTTTAGCCACCAGATTGATTAGCTCATGAACCTCTTTTATCCTTTCACCATTGCCAACAATCTCATCAAACCTTGCCTCTTTTTCTATCTCCTTATGCAGGTGAAGTGCATTAGAAACAACCATTGTTAGTTCATTTAATTCAAATGGCTTGGTGATATAATCATAGGCACCCTGTTTTATAGCCTCAACCGCTGTCTCAATACTTCCAAAGGCAGTGAGTATAATCACTACTATATCTGGTGAAATCTTCTTTACCCTCTGCAAAAACTCCAGCCCGGACATTCGAGGCATTTTCATATCAGTAATTATTAATGAAAATTCTCCTATCGGCTTATCTAATGCCTCCTGTCCATTCTTAGCCGTAGTCACAAGATAACCCCTTTCATTGAGGATAATAGACAATGCCTGACAAATTTTCTCATCATCATCTACGATTAGAATTTTTTCTCTCATCTGGCATCACTCCCTTCAACCTGTGTCAAAGAATGTAATTCATCAAGGAATTGGGTTAATCTATCCACCTCGTCATTGATTATATTCAAGAATTCCATCCGTGATTTAACATCCCTCTCAGGGTTAGATATTAGTAATTGCGTAAATGCCTTGATATTCGTGAGATGTGTTCGTATTTCATGTGAGATACGATTTGGTAATTCATTATTTTCATCCCTTATTATGGTATCTCGCTTTTCCATATTATTTACCCGCCATACCGTTGTAATCTCATCCAAAAATAATATCATACTTTTTAGTAATTGTAAAGAAAAACTTATTGACAACAGCATAATGAACAGGGTATAATACATAGGTTGATGGGAAATGGTTATGAATTATGATTTTGTGTTCCTTCAACTCATCAACTATTCAACCTATCAACTTATCAACTAATTGAAAGGAAGATTACCATGCTTGAAAATGCAGAATATTCGATGATCTCAATTATCGTACAAGTAGCATTCTTCTTCTGGATGGCTATCATAGCCGGACACCTGTTAAATATTATTCGCAAAAGAAACGAGAAATTGATTGCCACAGGTATCAAGTCTAAACAGTTGGAAATAGCCAATAAAGAGCTTGAAGGGTTAAATAGGATGAAATCAGAATTTGTTTCTGTTGTCTCCCATGAAATCCGTACACCCCTGACAACCATGAAAGAATTTATTGCCCTTCTCTTAGATGAGATCCCGGGTAAGATTAATAAAGAGCAACAAGAATTTCTCTCTATTATTAATGAAAGCATCAATCGTTTGACCCGATTAATCAACAATATGTTGGACATCTCAAGGATAGAGTCCGGGATGGTGGAATTAAACCGTAGAGAGATTAACATAAATACTCTGACTAATGAGGTAATTAAATTCTTACAGCCTCAGGCAGACACGAAGGATATTCTGATAAAAAATTCACTATTCCTTGATTTGCCAGCTATATATGGGGATTGGGATAAAATCTTACAGGTATTGACAAATCTTATAGATAATGCCATTAAATTTACCCCTCAATCCGGGAGGATAACCATAGAAGGGAAAAGGGTAAATAATCAAATCCTCCTTAGCGTGATTGATACTGGAATAGGCATAAATAGTGAGGATTTTGATAAGGTATTTGAGAAGTTTCAACGGATTGAATCTCCTACCCCCTTGCAAGCAAAGGGTACGGGTCTGGGATTAAGTATTTCATCATCTATTATGGAAATGCATAATGGCAAGATATGGGTGGAAAGTGAGCTGGGAAAGGGAAGCAAATTTACCATCTCTTTACCTGAATATAACGAGGGTGTATTTTTCAAGGATGTTTTGAAGAAAAGATTCAATCAGGTGATGCGAAATCAATCATTTCTTTCATTAATTATAGTAACGGTAGAGAACAATTTTGAGGATATAGAGGCTGAGAGGCTATTGGTAGGGGTGGAAGATGTACTCAAGGAAACCATACGAGAGACAAATGATGTTGTGGCAAGGCTTGAAGGGAAGAAGGCAATTGGTATTCTCTCAGAGATAGATAAGAGGGGTGCTCTTATTATAAAGGATAGGATATTAAATGCAGTAAATGTATATAAATTCTTAACTAATGTGGGCAAACCAATAACCGTAGCCATAGGCTTAGGCCTGGCTACTTATCCTGATGATGTTACAACGCAAGAAGAATTGGTTGATAAGGCAAGGAAGATACGACCAGCATCCTGCTTGCCTTAAAAGGAAAGGTAACTACTCAGCGAGGGGAATTTATCACAAAGATACAGAGAAGAATTTATCCGCAGATTACGCAGATGTTCTAATACAAAGAAAGACAACAAACAAAAAATCTTAATCTGCGTAATCTGCATAATCTGCGGATAATCTTAGTCTGATTCTGTGGATTCTTTTATCTCTATGCCTCTATGGTAAGTAGTTAAAAGGAAAGAATAATATGGCGAAGATATTAATAATAGATGATGAGCCCCTGTTAGTTATGGCCATGAAAATCAGGCTGGAAAGCGTGGGATATGAGGTAATCTCTGCCTATGATGGACAAGAAGGATTGACTAAGGCACAAGAAGAGCATCCTGATTTAATCATATTAGATGTAATGCTGCCCAAAAAGAATGGCTATCAGATTTGTCAACAACTAAAATTTGACGAACAATATAAGCATATACCCATTATTATGTTAACAGCTAAGACGCAGAAAATGGATAAGAAATATGCCCAGCAAGCAGGAGCAGATTTCTATATTACCAAGCCTTTTGAAAATAAGGAATTATTGGCAAAGATAAGGGAATTAATAGAAAGATAGGCTGAAGGCTGTAGGTATTTAGGCTGAAGGAAAAGACGGAAGGGGAAAATAGGCTGTTAGGGCATTTTCTTTCTTCAGCCTATCTACCTGAGTCCTTACGAGGAAAATACTCCCCAATTTATTACTCCCCATAAATAAACGGCTTATGAATTATTTCGGACAAAACAGCAAGCAGACTTGAGGACAAAACTCCCCAATAGGCAATTTCATTATTCCCTCCATACTATTTACCAACCCGTGTTAAATCAATCACTTAAAAAATTTCTCGTCATCCTCTATGGTTTGGCATAGTTTTTGCTACTATTTTAATAGATACCAGTAAAGGTGGTGAGTAAGATGAAGAGGATATTGATTGCAGATGATAATAAACTTATTCGATTGGCATTAAGAGAAGCATTGCAGGGTGAAGGGGTTGGTATATTTGAGACAGACAATGGCAAAGAGGCATTGCAGTGGTTTGAGAGTTGTCATCCTGATTTGCTTATCATGGATATAAAGATGCCCCAAATGGATGGGATGGAGGTATTAAAAAGAATACGACTGATAGATGAACAAGTGCCAATAATAATAGCTACCGCGTATAAGGGCATGGAAAATGACCCGGAGATAGCCTTGGGTAATGTATCAGCCTTTATGACCAAACCAATTGATATTGGGGTATTGAGGTTAAAGGTAAAGGAGATACTTGGGAGAAAGGGAAAAGGAAAATAGGGTGGATAAGCCCACCCCTTGAAATCTTCAAAAGGGAGGTGCTAAATTAAGGAAAGTGGTTGAATTCTAAATAAAAGGAGGTGATTAAAATGAGACATTTAATTATCGGATTAACAGTAGGATTGGTTATGGTTATGGCTAATATGGCTTATGGTGCAACGGAAGGATCAAGCACAGCAACTGTTGATGCAACCATTACTCCTCAACTGGTAATGTCCTTATCGGCTGGAACTTACTCGATGGGTGCTTTGCCAATTGGTGGGGCTAACGAGCAAAACAATGCTTTAGGTGTGGTAGTTAGTTCAAATGTTGATTACAATATCAAGGTTAAATCTGACTATGCCTATCCAAAAGAGTATGTTACCGCAGCAGTAGCCTATGCCACAGATACTACCAGAACAGTGCAGTATCCACTTAAGTGTAAGGAAACAGCTCAAGGTACACTGGTAGCTATTAGTACGACCGAGGGTACTATCCAGGGATGTTCAGACTTAGAGCATACCGGAAATGCAGGGGTTACAACCAATATCGATTATGGACAGGAGATTGGCTACTTGGATGAAGCACTCCCTGATGGTAGAACATATCACTTGGTGCTTACATTCTCTGTGTACCAGAATGCATTAGAATGAAAAGGAGGTAAAGTGCGTAGCTTTGTTAGCTCTTGATGGGCGTATGGGTCCGGTAATGACCTATACGCCCATCAATTTTAAGCCCGTAGGGCTGTGCTGTTAATAGGGGGTGAAGATGATGAGGATTAAATATTTGTTATGCGGAATAATATTAATACTATCATGGATGGGGCAGAATCAGGCAGGTGCTGGTATCTCTGTGGCACCAGCCAGCATTAAGATGGCTATAAGTGAAGATAACCACATTATCCCCATAACTATCAAGAACCCTGGACATGAGGCATTGGAGTATCGGATATATGCCAATAGTCTGGGGCAGGGATTAGATGGTGATGCCATTTCCTTGAATAATGCTGATATGCCATATTCGTTGGTCAGGTTGATTAAATTTAACCCCAATAGATTTACCTTAGAGGCTAATGGCTCACAAACAGTAGAGGCAGCCGTTCAGATACCTGATGTCTCTGGTGGTGGACTCTATGGGATGATATATATTGAGGCAAAACCTGTATCCTCTGATGGGCCATCTACAGGGGATATTGCCTATGTCTCCAGGGTAGGGGTTGTAACCCTGTTGACGCTTCCCGGGGAGGCAGTAAGGGATGCTTTCATTGCTGCGGTCGAGCTTGTCCAATGCAGGCCAGGGGAAGAGCTACAAATTCTTTCTACCTTTCACAATACAGGCAATATCCACCTGCGACCAGAGGGTGTCGTAATCATTAGAAATCAGGCTGGAGAAAGGGTAGCTAAGGTGTTGGTAAAGCCCTGTATCATACTCCCCAATTATTCCCGTCCGTTGATTGCCAGATGGAAACCAGAAAACCTACAGATTGGGACATATACCGCGGAGACTCTTCTGACATTTGATGGAAAGCCATTGGTTTTCAGGCAAGAATTTACGGTGATTAATCTGGGCGAGATTGCCCTGATAAGGGGTGAAATAGCATCTTTCAGTTATCCAACCACTATCCAGCATACGCCCATCTGCTTTGATCTGCTCTTCTGTAACAAAGGGAATGTTAATCTACCCTTAAGAGGAGAGATAGAGATTAAGTGCGATAATAATATCATAGAACGAGCATTTATAACACCAGATGAAGTCATAGCTCACAGCAGCAGGGGATTAAAGGCTACCATAGACAGGGGACTGCCTATGGGGACATACATGGCTACAGCTATGGTTAAGTATGCAGATAAAATAGCCACCACTACCATCAATCTTACTGTGCTTGAAAAGGAGATAATCTATGCTGGTGAGATAGTTGAGTGGACAATACCAAAACTCGCAGCTGGCAAGGTATCCATCCCCCTCAATCTATTATTCAAGAATACCGGGAATGTTACCCTTAAGGTAGAGGGGATGATTGAGCTGGAGAACGGCCAGGGGATAACGGTTGGTCAGGTAATTATAGAGTCAAGAACCATGGAACCAGATAAAACAGAAAGACTGAGAACAATCTGGCAGGGGGAACTGCCACCTGGGTTATACCATGGAGTGGCTTCGTTGATCCTTGGGGATGGGGGGATGGTGACAAAAAAGGTTTCGTTTTTGGTGGTCAGGTAGTTTACAGGGGGTGAGAGACAATGATTAACCATGGGGTTGTATTCAGGGTCATTTTAATAGCTCTGGCAGTTATAACGCCTGCGATGGGTGAATGTGCCAGGGCAAGTAATACTCAGGAGGTCTTTCTTACGGTTGCAGAGAGGTTTTTCCAGCCTACAAGACAGGAATTTGCCTCAAGAACCGTTGAACTCAATCCTATCCTGATAGAGGAGTCCATCTCTGGGAATAATCATCATTTTTCTATCACTGCCCGTAACCTTATCCATACCCCTCAACAGGTAAGGGTCTATCCGGCTCGATTGTCTCAAGGATTGGATGGGGAGCATCTCATTACAGAAGAGCTATGGACTGAAAAGCTTGAGATTAATATCCGTCCATCTATCCTTATGCTTGAACCATTGGCAGAAAAACGAGTGGCAATAGATATCAAGATACCAGAGGGGATGACTGGTGGACTTTATGCAGCCATTGTCTTTGAATCCACTCCCCTGGAGGGTAGTACGACAATAAAGGCAAATGCCATCTTAGTCCTTACCCTGCCCGGAGAATTGATAAGAGAGGGTACGATTACAGGGACAAGCCTGCTGCAGGATAAGCCAGGGGAG
This sequence comes from Candidatus Desantisiibacteriota bacterium, assembly GCA_043806395.1. Lineage (GTDB taxonomy): Bacteria > UBA9089 > CG2-30-40-21 > CG2-30-40-21 > CG2-30-40-21 > CG2-30-40-21. The sequence continues at coordinate 8,138 of JAZDHC010000309.1, forward strand.
GATATTACTGTTCAGATAATGTTTACCAATACAGGCAACATTCACATCAGGTTGGATGGGAATGTGTCTGTCAGGGATTCTCTGAACTTGGGGGTGGTTAATCTTGAAATTAAACCAGCGGTTGTTATTCCAACCTGCTCATATCAGTTAAATACCAGGTGGAAGCCAAAAGACTTGAGCGTGGGAAATTATACCGTAGGATTCAACATTAATATCAGGGATGCAAACCCTATCAAGGGCTTAATCCCCTTTAGTGTTATTGCTCAAAATGAGATTGGTATTATACGACTTGAGATTGTTTCCTTTAACATACCAACCCCAAGACAAGATGAACCAATCAACTTCAGGTTGTTTGTTTTTAATGCCGGGAATGTAGTCTTATCCACTACTGGCGAGGTAGCTATCAGGGATGTAAAGGGAAAGGAGATATTCACGATACCCATTGAAAAAGAGGCTGTTCTGCCAAAAAGCAGCAAGGAATTAAGGGCAACCCTGAGTAAGGGATTACCAATTGGCAGTTATACGGCTGAGGCAATTATCAACTATGGTGATAAGATGAAGACGACAAAGACAGATTTTGTGGTGGGTAAAACCTGCCTGCCTAAGGAGGGCATGATTCGTAATTTTACTATCCCCACAGTCACTTCTGGCGAGCCAATTAGTCCAGAATTGGTAGTTAACAATACTGAGGGGGTGGCTATTTGTATAGAGGGGATGCTTGAGATAAAGGACAGCAAGGGAATGGTTATTGAGGAGGCAGCTATTCTAAGGGTAAGACTTGAGCCAGGGATGACACAAAATCTGATGGAAGGGGTTAGATTAATGCTTCTGCCGGGGAGGTATCAGGCAATGGTGACATTAATTATTGGGGGTGAAAGGGTGATTAGCAGGCAAGTAGCCTTCTTAGTGGAAAAATAGGATTTCAATCGTTCAAACCACCCTTGCCCCTCTTAGATAAGGATGTGATTAAGATGAGAAGGGATGGCAAGGTATCTTTAGCAAATTTCATAATCGTTTTAGCCCTTGTGTTACTAAATGCAGGACAAGGATATAGTTATATCCTGACCATCACCTCTTCTGGTAATAATGTAAACTTTCAACAGATTAGCCCGAGTGAAGGACAGAGCATAATCCCTTATGCCACCCAGATAGTAGTTGTCTCAAGCAGCGGGAATTATAGTCTGTCGGCTAAGGCTGAGGATAATCTGATAAAAACAACAGATGCAACCAAAACCATTCCTATAGCTCAATTGCAGTGGGCAGAGCATACCCCTTCTGCCCCCACATGGACATCATTTGGCACTATCAGTCAGACAATAGCCTCAGGGGGCACCACAACCTCAACAGGTATCATCAGAGATTATGATTATAAACTGCTAATTAACTGGACAGATTATCCCGGGGATTATCATGGAACAATTACCTACAGCGTTACTTCAGGTTTTCTGGAGAATTCATTCTCAACGCCAAACCCATTCTCGCCAAATGGTGATGGAACAAATGATATTACCACTATCTCCTATTACCTTGATGATCCGGGTACAATTACGGTTACCATCCGTGATATTGATGAGGTGGTCATAAAAACCTTGTTGGATAATGCTACTCAAACCTCTGGGGCACAATCAGTTGTCTGGGATGGAAGCAATGGCTCTGGAACAACTATGGCAGATAATGATTATAAATACTTGATTTCTGACAATTCTACTACCATTGGCTCTGGGATAATCACCTTAGCCAGAGGGACATCAACCGGCACAGCTACTGTTTGCGGGAAGGTAAGGGATGCCGGGAATAATAACCCCATATCTGATGCCACTATCTTTGTCTATGAATCCAGTGGCAATTTTGTGGGTTCAACTACCTCAAATTACATTGGTGATTACAGCCTTGGCAATCTATCAGCTGGCTACTATTATCTTGTGACAACCGCAGGCTATTATTATCCAAAGACCTCCACCACCTTTTACTTAACCTCAGGGCAAACATTGACCAAGGACATACTGCTTGATCATAATACCTCTCTATTGGTTATCAAGCAGACAAATGTTAAGAGTGTCCAGACAGGTGATATAATCACCTATACCATCAGGGTTAAAAACATTGGGCATGGGGGGATAAATCAGATTAAGATTGTGGATAAATGCCCTTACAATTTCAAGTATATCCGTAACACAAGCAAGCTGAATTCCAACAGGTTGGATGAGCCTATTGGCAACAATCCCTACACCTGGGAGATAGGTAGCCTGACTATCAATGGAGAAAGGATATTAAGTTATCATGTCTTAGTTGGGATTGATGCTAAGCTCGGTGACCAGAGGAATGTAGCTGAGGTGTCAGGCATTACTGAAAAGGAGGAACGACTGACAACCACAGTATTTGCTATTGTCAGGGTCAGAGAAGGGACATTTAGAAATCATGGGATTATCCTTGGCAAGGTATATGAGGATATTAATGGTGATAGAATACAGCAAAAGGGCGAGGCCGGTGTGGGCAAGGTGAATATTATCATGGAAGATGGGATGAGTGTTACTACTGATGATGAGGGCAGGTACTCCATTCCAGGGGTTAAACCAGGTGAACACCTGTTCATGATTGACCCTACTACCCTGGCAGGAAGATATGGCAGTTTGATACCACAATCTGTTTATCTACCAACAGGGGGACTGGCAAAATTGGATTTTTGCCTTTTGCCTGTTTCCTTTTCCCTGCCCCTGCCACCTGTTTTTATTGGATTAGCAAGTGTTGGGATTGGGCAGGATGTTGATCAAGGGCAGAATCAATTGTCCTTTTATCTGAACACATCGATATATAAAAAATATCAACTCACCACCTCATTTGATACGAGAAGAACCATTGAGAATAAACTTACTGCCCCTTTACCCGAGGATTATTATCCCATTTATGGGGACAAGAGCACACTGATTAATAAAACCCCATCCTCTGAGCCCCTCTTTCTGAGATTGCAATCTAAGGATATGGACATTCTTTATGGGGATTATGCCCTTGGATTTGGAGGAAATAGATTGTCAGCATATCAGAGGACACTTACAGGGGCAAGGATAGAAATGGGTACGGCCAGTCATAAGATTATCGCATTTGGTGCCTGTACAAAGCAGGTTAAGGCAAGAGATTCCCTGTCAGGCAGGGGTATAAGTGGTCCATATTATCTTACTAATTATCCCATTGTTGATGGTAGTGAGAAAATCAGGATTGAAATGCGGGACCAAAGAAATTCACAGGTTTTTACCGCTGTAGAAAAGGAAAGGGGTAAGGATTATTCCTTAGATTATGATACTGGCAGGTTGATATTTGATAAGCCTGTCCCCTCATTTGAGGGTGGTATCAGGTACTATATCATTGTTTTTTACGAATATATTCCCCTTGATGCTGGTTACAAACATAATATTTATGGCTTCCGTGGGGTAATAAATCCCTATCATAGCTTAAAGCTGGGCACAACCTATGTCAGAGAAGAACAATCTCCATTCGACTATTGCCTGTATGGGGTGGACGGCTCTTTTAGCCCACAAAAGGAATTTACCATCAAGGCTGAGTATGCTGAGACAAATGGAGATTTGAAATTATCGAATCCCAAGATTAATAATTCTGCCTATGTTATCGAAACCCTATCCTCGCTTAAGGATGATACATGCAGGGTGAAGACCTTCTATCATCACACTGGGGATAATTTCTCTAATACGATTGATGCCGGTGCCCCTGCCCATAAGGGCAATCTTGACCAGTATATAGCAGGGTATTATGATATTACCACCCCTATCCCTCAGAAGGGTATAACTACTTACGGCAGCAGGATAGACTATCAAATGGACATGGATAAGTCGCTGTTCGTTCAGATGAAAACCTCTGATAATTCAAGGGATAGGGCAGAAACCAATATCCTGGGGTTTGGATATAATCAAATCATCCATAATTCCACGCTCTTTGCTAATCTGCAGGAGGAAAAGGAGACAATCAATCGAGTTAAGCAAAGCGTACGGCAGATATTTACCATAGGTGATAAGACTGTAATCGGCAGGCATGATCTGGGATTAAAATATAGCCGCACAGATATTGATAACCAGGCTATTACCCATAGCCTTGGACTCAATCTATTATCAAGATACGATAGAATATCCCCATCTATCCAGTACGAACTAACCGATAATCTAACACAGGGCAGGCATACCCTTAAGGAATACAGAATGATTGTCGGGGCAGGGATCAAACCTGTCAACTCGATACAGATAAACACATCCTACACCCTTGGCATTAAATCCAACTGCCTTGAAGGGACAAAAACCAGAGCTACGACCCTTGACCTTGGCGTAGGATATTCTCCATATCCATGGATAACCCTTTCAACTGCAAATAAAACAGAGAAGGAAACAGATGCAACCTCTTTTACTACTGAATCCTTTGGAATAGACCTTACCCCAACAGATAAGACCAAGTTGTCGGCTAAGAATGAAATCAGGGAGGGCCAGGATAGGGGGAAGGATAAAAAGACCATTTCAAGGGGTGCTGAACTCAAACAGAGGATGAATAACAACATGGATACATCTCTGAAATATTCCTCTGTTATGGATGAGAAAAAGGATAACCTGTCGTTATTTGTGGTAGACCTGACGCAAAGATCCCCCTATGGATTAACAACCTATGGTAAATATACTTATGAAAGAAACGGTACAGGAACCTGTTCTCCAGATTCAAGTCTATTGCTTGCCTCAGCCTATCGTTCCCCCTTGAGCAATAGATTTAACCTCTTGATCAAGTGTGAGATTGCTGATAAAAAGGCTCTGACTTCCATAGAGACCATCTATACCCCAACCAATAGATGGAGCTTGTTTACCGGATATGCCATGAGAAAGGTAAGGGTAGAGGATATTACCTCTTGTATTGAGATGATAAATGGTAGACTGACCCATAATATAACCAAAAGGCTTGAGATAACCACTGGCTATAGAATCTTGTATCAACACCTGACCAATGACTACAGGATAAACCCTATTGTGGAGTTGGGCTTTGGATTTAATAACCGTGTCAAGGCTATCCTGGGGTATAATCTTGTGGAATATTGGGATGAAGAGATAGAGGCTAATTACTCTACCAGAGGGTATTATTTGAGGATAAATAGTGGGTTGTATCCATAAGGTGCAGTCGTGATCAGCAATTCTCATTATGACTTTTTTCACCGCAGAGACGCAGAGGCACAGAGAAATATGAGACAGATAATGGAGATAATGGGGGATAGAAAGAAACGATTTTCATTGGATTTGCAGTAAAAACACTCACATCTTCATTAT
>JAZDHC010000310.1:0-8236 GCA_043806395.1 Candidatus Desantisiibacteriota bacterium
TCAACTGTCAACTGTCAACTGTCAACTGTCAACTGTCAACTGTCAACTGTCAACTGTCAACTGTCAACTGTCAACTGTCAACTGTCAACTGTCAACTGTCAACTGTCAACTGTCAACTGTCAACTGTCAACTTACTATACCATATATCTCCTTGTATGTCAATAAAAAATGTGCCCACATTTGTAACCATTTAAACATAAATACAATAAAATTTCAGACAGGCGAAAATTACTGTTGACATATTGCCAAATAAATGATAAAATGCTGATAATAGAGTCGTCATACATGGTGTCTCTACGAACAATAAAAGGAGTCGTGTTAGAATTTGCTTGAAAATATTAGAAATTTTTCTATTGTAGCTCATATAGATCATGGGAAATCAACCTTAGCTGACAGGCTATTAGAGATTACCCATACCATTGAAAAAAATCAGATGAGGGAACAGGTTTTGGATAGTATGGATCTGGAACGGGAAAGGGGCATTACCATCAAGTCACACCCGGTACGGATGAATTACATTGCTAAAGATGGAAAGACATATATCCTGAATCTTATTGATACCCCTGGTCATGTGGATTTTATGTATGAGGTTTCAAGAAGTCTGGCAGCAACCGAGGGGATTATCCTTCTTGTTGATGCATCTCAAGGGGTTGAGGCTCAGACTGTTGCCCATGCGTATGCTGCTATAAATATGAATAAGCTAATCATCCCGGTAATCAATAAGATCGATTTAGCCAGCATTGATCTTGATATGGCAAAAAGGCAGATAAAGGAGATTATTGGGATAGGGGTTGACGATGTTATTCTGGCAAGTGGCAAGGAAGGGACAGGGGTTGAGGATATCTTAGAAGCAATTGTCAAGAGAATTCCGCCACCTACAGGCCAGCAGCATAAGCCATTTCGAGCATTGATCTTTGATTCATGGTTTGATTCTTATCGAGGGATTGTGGTCTATATTCGGGTAGTTGATGGCCAGATAAAATCAGGGGTGGATATCAAGTTGATGTCCAATAATAAGATTTATACGGTAAAAGAGGTAGGTAGCCTTTGTCTGGGATTACACCCCAGGGATTGTTTGATGACTGGCGAGGTAGGATACCTGACGGCCAGTATCAAGTCATTGGCAGATACAAAAATAGGCGATACCATTACCACGGTTTACTGTCCGGCAGAAGCACCCCTGCCAGGATATAAAGAGCCACAACCAATGGTTTTTTGCAGTTTGTATCCAGGGATAAATTCTTCCTATCAGGAATTGGGGGTAGCTATTCAAAAGTTATCATTAAATGATGCGTCATTTGTTTATGAAGCAGAGTCATCCTCAGCCTTAGGGTTTGGGTACAGGTGTGGATTTCTTGGATTACTTCATTTAGATATCATCTCTGAGAGGCTGAAAAGGGAGTATGGATTAGATTTAATCTCTACTGCACCAAGCGTTCCTTATATTATACATAAGAAAAATGGTCAGGTACTCCATGTTGATAATCCTGTTAATTATCCTGATCAAGGAGAGATAGTTCATGCAGAAGAGCCATATATTAAGGCAATAATTTATATGCCATCTGAATATGTTGGCGGGGTAATGGATCTGGTGCAAAGTCGAAGGGCTGTTCAAAAAGACTCTCATTATCTTGAGGGAAATAGGGTTATGCTCACCTATGAGATCCCCCTGTCTGAGGTATTGACTGATTTTTATGATAAGCTTAAGTCTGTTAGCCGTGGATACGCATCCTTTGACTATGAACATATAGGATATAAACCAACAAAGATAACCAAGGTAGATATTATGGTAGCAGGAGATATCGTTGATGCCCTTTCATTTCTCACCTATCATGAACGGGCTTATTCCCGTGGAAGGGATCTTGTTATCAAGCTAAAGGAGGTAATCCCAAAACAACAGTTTGCCATAGCCCTGCAGGCAGCCATCGGGGGAAAAATAATTGCCCGGGAAACAATCCCTGCCTTTAAGAAGGATGTTACGGCTAAGTGCTATGGTGGAGATATTACCCGAAAAAGAAAACTGTGGGACAAACAAAAAGAAGGCAAGAAGAAGATGAGACAGATGGGAAGCGTTGATATTCCAAATGAGGCGTTTAAGGCTATTCTTTCGGTGGAATGATCAGGCTGTAGACTATTAGACTATAGGCTGAGTATATATGAGGAAAATACATAAGGGAGGAAAAACATGTCAATTGTCAAGAGGTTATCTCAAAAGAATCAAGGGTTCACATTAGTAGAGTTGTTAGTAGTCGTGGTTATCATAGGTATTCTGGCTTTAATAGTTCTGGCAAAGGCACCATCCATGATAGATAAAACAAAAGAAGCAAAGACAAAGGATGCCTTGAGGGATCTTAAGGTACAGATAAAGAGGTATTCTGCGGAGAATAGTGGGATTTATCCCATAGCATTTGATGACATAACAGGAAGACATGCTCAAAATGATCCAAGTCTTGTTTTGTCTGCCTTTATCCCCCATTATATGAATAAAATGCCAAAGACACAGTTGCGTGGAGGAATACACAAGGATTCAGCAGAGGTAGCAACTATAACGATTACTGGTGATAGATCGATGGAGTTAACGGATATAGCTGATAAGGGTGGTTGGATATATTCCCAGGATACAGGTGAGATACGGATAAATTGTAGTTGTGAGGATGTTGACAGCACTCATCAGAAGGATGAGAATAAAAAAGTATACTATTATCAATATGGGTATGAAGCAATAGAATGAGTAGGGGCAGACCTATGTGTCTGCCCTTTCTATATTCTTCACAACACAAGGATAAAGGAGGAAAACAAGAATGCCTAAAAAGGTATTAATTGCAGATGATCAAGTTCATATCAGGAAAATTATTGCTGATAAAATTTCCAGGGCAGGGTATATAGTAATTGTCGCTGAAGATGGACAGGAAGCAGTGGATATGGCTAACGACGAAAAACCTGACCTGATTATTATGGATATTATGATGCCGAGAATGAATGGGATGGAGGCTATTAAAATCTTAAAACAGGATCCAGATATGTCAAATATTCCCATACTTGTTCTGACTGCAATGGAATTTGGAGATAATGCAACAGAGCTTGCAAGCATTGGAATAAATGACAATGATATCATCACCAAACCATTTTCACCAAAAGAATTGCTTGATAGAATAAATGCACGGATTAATGGGACATAACAGTTCAGAGGAGAGAATTCACCACGGAGATACGAAGAGCACAGAAGGAATTTATCCACAGATATTCCTAATAATCTGTGCAATCTGTGTAATCTGTGGATAGATCTTCTCTGAATCTGCGGTGAATAGTTACAAACAAGGAGACAGAAAAATGGATGAAATAACCAAGCTAAATAAGGAAAATGACGAACTGACGCAGGAAATTTCTCATGCCTATGAAGAGTTAACATTAATCTATGATGTATCAAGTCGCATAGGATCCATGCTTGATGTAGATAGATTACCAATAGAGGTCATTAATAAGGCAATAGATATCCTTGATGTTAAATATGGTTTTTTGTTTCTTTTTGATGAACAACACTCAGGGATGAGTATTAAGGCTGCCAGAGGGTTTTCGCCAGAAATATTAGATAAATTCAAGGGAGAGTATTTACCAGATAATGGTCTGGCAGGTGTTTGCGTAAGAAAGAGAAAGCCTATTGTCCACGAGATTAAAAGTGAGGACAAGGATATATCAGAGATAATTCTTGGCATAAAAAACATCATGTGTGTCCCCATGATTCATAAGGATGAACCCATTGGTGTAATTGTTCTTGGGGATAAGATTTCAGGAGAGCCATTTTATACACCTGATACAAAATTAGTTTTTACCTTAGCCACCATGACCTCAACAATGATTCAGAATGCAAGACTTTATTCTCAATTACAAGACATGTTTCTGGCAGCAATAAACTCCCTTTCCTCAGCCATTGATGAAAAAGATACCTATACCTTCGGACACTCCAACAGGGTTACAACCTACGCAGTAGAGATTGGGGAAAGGATGCATTTGTGTGAAGAAGACTTAGGTATCCTTGAATTGTCAGCAATTTTACATGATGTAGGTAAAATAGGGGTACCTGAGGAGATATTGAAAAAAACCGGCAAATTGACAGATGAGGAGTGGGGAAGTATAAAACAACACCCAGACAAAGGGGTACTTATTGTAACACCCATGGTTACCACAGAAGAGGCAAGGGCAACCCTTAAAATCCATTTTGTTAACCCAAGTAAAAATATTGAAAAGATTGTTGCCGGAATAAAACATCATCATGAAAGGTTTGATGGCTATGGGTATCCTGCTGGTATTAATGGCTTAAATATCCCTCTTGTCTCTCGAATAATTGCTGTAGCCGATGCCTATGATGCCATGACATCAAAGAGATCATATCGTGATGCCCTGCCAGAAAGCATTGCCATTGAAGAGTTAAGAAAGAATGCAGGTGCACAACATGACCCGAAAATTGTGGATATATTTTTACAGATAAGAGAGGAGCAAGGACAGAAGGTAATAGGGTAGTAAGGTACTCATCCATTACCGATTACCTTACTACCTCTCTCTGGTGGCACATGGAACATAACAGATTCTTTATCCCTTCATCTCAAATTACCCAAACCCAGATCACGATTACTGATATTGATAACCTCCATCATATCAGGGTAATTCGATTAGGGATAAATGATGAAATAGTCGTTCTGGATGGAAAGGGTAATGAGTATCGTGCCAGAATAAGCAGCATATCTAAGGAACAGATTGTTGCCTCCATTACCGATCATCTGGTATATCCATCCCTTACCCTGCAAATAACCATTGTGCAATCCATACCAAAGTTAGATAAGATTAATCTTATTGTTGAAAAATGCACTGAGTTAGGGGTATCCAGAATAGTTCTGGTTGAAACTACGCGATCTGTCAAAAAGCAGATAAACCTGCCACGGTTAGAAAGAATAGCCATATCAGCCTGTAGCCAATCAGGAAGGATATTTCTGCCAATAATTGAGGAAGCACGGTTTTGTGATGCCTTAGCCATGGTCAGGCAAGAGAGAGAGGAAGATTCTCACGCAGAGACGCAGAGAACGCGGAGGGAAGAGGAAACCCCTTTATCAAATGTTCTCGGACTTATGCTTTGGGAAGAGGAAGATGTTGAAAAAGGAATAAGCAGGGTGTTAAGAGGAAGGCAAGATCTTCAAAGCGTAGTGTTATTTGTTGGACCAGAGGGTGGCTTCAGCCATGAAGAGGCAGATGAGGCAACAAGGATGGGTATTATCCCTGTTTCAATAGGAAGTCATATCCTTCGAACAGAAACAGCTGGTCTTGTAGGATTAACCATTGTTGCCTATGAAATGGGATTATTAGGTGGATAGGTTAATCGCTGTGTTTCCCCTAATTCCCCCTTATCAAAGGGGGTTAGGGGGTTGTTCTTCTCTGTGAACTGAGAAATTGCAAAATATCAAAATTTTACTTGCTTTTTTCTGTATTTTATGGTATAGTATTAATATTAGATATGTCCCCATTGACTAGGGGTTAGGTCACCACCCTTTCACGGTGGCTGCGGGGGTTCAAATCCCCCTGGGGACGCCAAAGTTTAGAAAATATACACAGTGTAACGGTATATTCACAAGGTGCAAAACAGTGAATGTATCTGAATGGTTATCACTAATTTTATTAAGGGGGTGCAGGCAATGATAAAAAAAGTGTTGAGTGGTTTGATTTGCGCAAGTGTGATTGTTGCTGGTAGTATCTATTGTGATGCAGGGAGCAAGAGCAAGGGTACATGTGCGGAGAATTTCCTGAAGCTTGGGGTAGGTGCTCGAGCAATTGGCATGGGTGAGGCATTTACAGCCGTAGCATCAGATGCCAATGCTATTTATTGGAATCCAGCAGGATTGGCTAATCTTAATCGTCGGCAGATAAATGCAATGCACAATACATGGCTGGTGGACACATACTATGATCACCTTAGTTTTGCCACACCATTTAAGAGCGGGGCAATGTGTGCCGGGCTTACCTATCTGGGGTCAGGGGATATTGATAAGCGTGATGCATCCGGGGGTCAGAGTGATAGTACTAGTTTCACTGCCTATGATATGGCTCTTATCGGTGGCTATGGCTGGAAGTTTTCGGATAAGGTTCTGGTTGGCGTAAGTGGCAAATTAATACAAAGCAAGATTGACAGTTATGATGCTCATGGCGTAGCCGTTGATCTTGGGATTTTAAGCCAGACACCGGTTGAAAATCTTACTGTTGGTGGGACAATACAAAATATCGGCAGTACGATAAAGTTTGACAAAGATGGTGACCCATTACCATTAATGATTAAGGTTGGAGCAGCCTACACTATGTTAGACAATAATCTTACCACTGCTCTGGATATCACCAAGGCAAGGGATAATGATGTTAAGTTTAATGTTGGTGGTGAGTATTTGATCGCTAAATCCTTTGCTGTAAGAGCCGGTTATAGCTCTAAGATTGATGAAGGGGCTGGTATAACAGCTGGAATCGGGTATAAGCACCCAGTAGTTACGGTTGATTATGCTTATGTACCTTGGGGGGATCTGGAAAAGGATACCCATCGGGTTTCGTTGTTGTTTAATTTGTGGTAAATACAAGCTGTATCGTAGGGATGGTTCGTAAACTGTCCCTACGATACTAAGTCGTCAAGAAAAAATAACTTGTACAGTCGTGCCACCGATACATCTTGACTGGCTTCGTTGTTCGAAGCGATCATACAGTAGTATGCTCGCTTCTCACGCCTTGCCAGCCAAGCGTCTCAGTGGCTCTTGGTGTACAACTTATTTTTTCTTGACTCCTAACTCCTTCTCTATCTTCCGTATTATCCCAAATAAATTCTTCTTATCAGGATATTTGTTTATCAACTCTGTAAATAATTTGATAGCTTCATCTAATCTTTTTGTATGACGATAGGCAGAAAGCAGGGAGTTTCTGACGAAGGTATCATCCTGATCATTGAGCAAACAATAGCTGAGGGTACGAATTACACCATCATAATCCTTCATTCTGGCATAACAAAAACCTAATTGTTTACGGGTAAAAGGGTTATCGGGTTTCAGCCTTAAAGATTCCTGATATTCCCGCAAGGCATCCTCATACCTTCCTATTTTCTGGTATGCCCTTGCCAACAGATCATGCAGATAAGCATTAGCACTTCTTGAAGGTATCTTTAATATTCCTCTCAGCTCCTCAATAACCTCTTCCTGAGGTTTATGCTCCAGTTTGATCATTATCAATCGAAGATAGGCAAACTCATCTGATGGATTGTGTCTGATAATCCGCTCAAAACAATCACTTGCCTCATCAAACCTGCTTAGTTTAACCAATACCTCGCCATGAGTTATTTCTATATCCCGATCATATTCAATTACTTGTAAAACCCTGTTAATCTGATTCAGTGCATCCCCAAATTTCTTTTGTTCTACAAAGCATTTAATAAGCCTTTTTATCACATCCAGATTAAAACCTTTAGTCAACATCGACAGGAGTATGTCCTCAGCCTCATCCATTCTGCCAAGTCTCATCAATACATCTGCCTTTAGTTTTAATACAAATTCCCCCTGGCTTTTTATGCTACAAGCCCTCTCAAGCATCCTTAAAGAATTTTTATAATTATTCATCTTAAAATAAAGATGCCCCAGATTACTCAACAGATAATCATCTTGCGGCTGTTCATCAATAAGCTCTAAAAATATAGCAAGTGCCTCATTTAGTTTGCGATTGTTTTTAAGTTGTATGGCTTCATTCAGCCTTTTGGTATAATTCATATTTTCACCTTATTGTAGAAATGTAATAGTAGTTCGAAATGACAGATAAATATTATATGCAGCCCCTGAACAAGTGTTATCTTTATATTATCGGCAGTTTTTGATTTCAACTTCACAAGTTTGGAGAATCTTGATGTGCATTCCACTGTGATTGTTAAGGCTGCTTTGTTTTGACGGGAAACGGCAGTATTGGCTAACTTCTTCGCAAGTTGTAACTTTGACAGACTGACCGAGAATTTCTTTGGGATGACACAGTTTTGTCTGCCAAATACTTTACTAATACTCGACAGGCTGTTACGGAATGGGAATTTGACAGGAGATGCATACAATATGTTGTCCGTATTTCGTAGGGACATCCCCTTGTGGGTGTCCGTCTGTTGATTATTCCGTTGCGTTTGTGACCATTTGATGCGTTTTACGGACAGGGACGAGCCCCCTGCCTTCGCAGGGGCAGGCTC
>JAZDHC010000311.1:0-4465 GCA_043806395.1 Candidatus Desantisiibacteriota bacterium
TTCACCTTTATTTGAAAGCTTGCGGTTAGTTAAGAGTGTAAAATTCCCCCTTAGAAAAGGGGGTTAGGGGGTTGTATTCTGTAGATGATGTCCCTTGCCCGAAAGAAATCATATGAAAAACAATGGAAATGAACCGTCCCGATTATTCCTTCTTTCTAAAGCAGGCCTCACATGCTGTGGTGACAAAGGGAGAATCTTCTATCCTTACCGCACAGCAGGCAAGGATTGCTGAACTAATAGATGACTATACTTGCGAGTGTTGCTTTGGTGAACCTATTGACTTTACTAAACAGGAAAACTATTGTGTTCTGAATTATCCACTTGTCTTTGACCATATTGTGCAGACTATTCGTCAAGCAATAGTGAGATTAATCGACAGGCTGTTACGGAACTAAAGTTGTCGTAGGGACAGAGCCTGCCCCTGCGAAGGCAGGGGGCTCGTCCCTGTCCGTAAAACGCACCAAATGGTCACAAACGCAACGGATAATCAACAGACGGACACCCACAAGGAGGTAGCACCTCTGGCAGGGATGTCCCTACGGAATACGAACAACATATTGTATGCATCTCATGCCAAATTCCTATTCCGTAACAGCCTGTCGAGTGGTATATGTTTTCGTGATAAGGGATGGATCCGGGGTAATTAAGCAGGGGAAGATTGGGGTGGTGAAGTAGGGAGAACACACCCTCCTCCGCAGTAGTGTCCACCCCTCTCAAGAGTGGATTAGGGAAATACACCATGAACAGCTACAAGGAGAAACCAATGAAAATCTTTGTCACTGACAACAATGTCAATCAAAGAATAGATACCTTTCTTGCCTCGATCCTTGAAATGTCCCGTTCCTTTGTACAGGGAATGATAAAGGAAGGAAAGATAACGGTAGCATCTGTTCAAAAATGTAGGGGTAACCCTTGCGGTTACCCTCTGATAAAGGCAAATTACAAGATAAAAAAAGGGGATTGCCTGAACATTGAATTGCCGGATAAAAAAGAAGCCCTTATCGTACCAGAAAGCTTGCCATTGGATATTCTTTATGAAGACAGCCAGATAATTGTTGTCAACAAACCAGCAGGCATGATTACGCACCCAACCCATAAGATAACGAACAATACCTTGGTTAATGCCCTGTTATCCCACACCAATCTATGCCAGATAGGCTTACCGCTCAGGCCGGGCATTGTCCACCGTTTGGACAAGGAAACGACCGGGGTAATAGTGGCGGCAAAAACAGATAAGGCATACTGGAATCTTGTAGCCCAATTTCACGATCGTAAGATATTCAAGGAATACCTTGCCATAGTCCACGGATGTGTCAGGGAAAATGAAGCAACCATTGATGAGCCTATTGGACGGCCCAAAGATGGTGGGACAGGGATGCAGATCAGGGGACGGCTTAGTCGTGAGGCAATTACTAACTACTGTGTAAAAAAAAGAATTGGTCAGGAATATACCCTGTTGAGTGTTAGGATATATACTGGCAGAACTCATCAGATTCGTGTTCATCTCAAGTTTATTGGATACCCGGTTGTAGGGGATAAACGATATGGTCCTCCAAAACCATCTGCCAGAGGTGCTACCTCATTTCCCAGACAAGCACTTCATGCCCATTCGTTGGGCTTGTCTCACCCGGAAACAGGGGAATATATGCAATTTATTGCACCATTGCCAGAGGATATGGAGGCATTTATCAGCAATCAGTGATCAGCAAAGACCATAATATCACGGTAAAAAAAGGGGGGGTATATGAAATATTGGAAAAGTAATAAAAGAAACCACTGCCAAAGTGGAAATCGGGAAACAGAAAGCGGGAAGGAAACCACCCCCTGCCCCCTCCTTGGGAAGGAGGGGAGTTTTGGGAGTGGATGCCTCATCCTGTTGGTTTGGGGTTGGTTGTTATTACTGGCTCAGCCTGTTCTGGCTACCCCACCGCTTTATCCGGGGATGGGGGGAGGACATAGGGATGCTGTAGCACCAATGCACCATCGAGTGGCAGAGGGAGAGGGAAGGTTACTTGCACCAGGGGAAGCGGGGATTGGGAATAAGGTATCTACCACTGGTACGGTATCAATCATTGCCCTGTTGGTTGAGTTTAAGGATGTGAAGTTCAGCGAGAATCAATCGTATTTTAATGGGTTGATGGATAGGCTTGTCACATGCTATAAGGACAATTCGTATGGCAAGCTGAAGGTAACATATGCAATGGCTACAGCTACATTAAACAATTCCATGACATATTACGGAACAAAAGATAATAATACCTTGCCTTGTGATGCGGTTAATGCTGCTGATAAGAAGGTTGACTTTCGCAACTATGATGCCCTGATGATTGTTCATGCCGGAAATGGGGAAGAGGCAGGTATTAGTAGCAGTGATATCCATTCCCAATTTATGTATCAATCCCAGCCGATTGTATCTGCAGATGGTGTTGGTGTTTGTGGTGTCTGCATTGTCCCGGAGCATGAAGGAGCAAGTGCCTCACCCTTTGGCATATTCTGCCATGAATTTGGGCATCAATTAGGCTTGCCTGATTTATATGATACAGATGGTGCCTCTGAAGGCATTGGCAACTGGAGCATGATGGCAAGTGGTGCATGGAATGGCTCTCCTTCTGGTTCATCACCGGCCCATTTTGATGCCTGGTGTAAGGTAAAGGCTGATTGGATAACACCTCAAACCGTGACCACCACCCTCATCAATCAATCTATCCCGCAAGCTGAGACAAACCCTGTGGCTTACAAGCTGTGGAATAATACCATGGGCAGCAGGGAGTACTTCCTTGTTGAAAATCGGCAGGGTGCATCCCTGCCGGGCAATGGACTGCTCATCTACCATGTGGATGAGAATCAGCAAAATAATGATAATCAATCCCATTATATGGTGGCAGTTGAGCAGGCAGATGGAAAGCGTGACCTTGAAAATAAAAAAAACCGTGGTGACTCAGGCGATCCATACCCTGGCAGCACAGGCAACAAATATTTTGATGACCTGAGCAATCCAAACAGCCGTACATACTTGTGTATACACACCTTCGTCGCTGCAACCAATATCAGCATGACTGGCAATAATATCACTGCCTCGCTATTCGTTGCACCAGCAGCAACCGTATCAACAGGGCTTTCTATAAGCGGGTTCGTACTTGATGCCAGCAAAAAGGGTGTTGAAGGGGTATTAATCACCTTTAATGGAAAGGACAAAATAGCTACAGCAACAACGGATTTGAAGGGATATTATACACTCAAAGGGCTCACCCCTGTGGCTGCATGTGTTATTACCCCATCCAAATCAGGCTATACCTTTAATCCATCAAGCAAAAAATTCAAACTATCAACCAGCCTTAAAAATCAAAATTTTACAGCTATACCACCTACATATTCTATCTCTGGCAAGATCATAAATGCTAATGGTCAGGGGGTAATTGGGGTAATGCTCACCCTTTCTGGTACGCCCAAAAGAACGGCTGCTACTAAAGCAGATGGCAGCTATAGTTTCAGTAAGGTACCTGCTGGCAACTATCAGCTAACCCCTGCCAAAAAGGGATATAGTTTCGTGCCTGAAAAAATAACATATTCACCCCTTAATTCAGATCAATCAAAACAAATCGTTGCAGCCATACCACCTGAATACTCTCTAAGCGGTTTCGTATTTTACAAAGGCAGCCGAAAGGGAATGGGTAATGTGTTGATTGCGATTTCAACTGGCATTGCTACTGCTACGACTCTAACTGATGACAATGGTTATTATCAATTTAAGGATTTGCCTGCTGGTACATATTGGCTGACACCCTCTTATTCAAGCGGCTCTTTTTCTCCAAAATCCAAAAACATCAATTTGATTGTATCCCTTTCCAATCAAAACTTTTATGCAATCGTTTCCTCCTCATCACCAGAGTATACGGATGAGGCTGAATCAATTGAAGGGTATCCAGTAGAAGATGCTGATCCATGTGTATATCCCAATCCGTATCTTCCTTCTGCTCTTTCTGAGGGGATTACTTTCATTAATCTGCTACCAGACTCAAGCGTTAAAATCTATACCTTAGCCGGCGAGTTGGTAACAACTCTGGATGTTGATTTCGATGGTATTACTCAATGGCATGGGAAAAATGACCATAACGAAAATGTTGCCAGCGGGATTTATTTTTATGTGGGTATTCGTTGTAATGGTATGAAACAGACAGGTAAGATTGGAATTGTGCGGTAATAAGAGGAATAACGTAACTGCTCAGGCAGAGGAATTCACCACAAAGACACGGAGAAACACGGAGAAGAATCTATACACAGATTACACAGATATTCTGATAAAATAAGGATAGGGACATAGAACAAAAAATCGGGACGGTTCACTTTCATCGTTTTTCATATGATTCCTTTCGGGCAAGGAGACATCATCTACAGAATACAACCCCCTAACCCCCTTTTCTAAGGGGGAATATTGCACTCTCAACTAACCGCAAGCTTTCAAACA
>JAZDHC010000312.1:0-3451 GCA_043806395.1 Candidatus Desantisiibacteriota bacterium
AAGAAACAGAGAAGAATTAATCCGCAGATTACGCAGATGTTCTAATACAAAGAAAGACAACAAACAAAAAAATCTTAATCTGCGTAATCTGCGTAATCTGCGGATAATCTTAGTCTGATTCTGTGGATTCTTTTATCTTTATGCCTCTATGGTGAGTAGTTACTAAAATAGTTACAAAATAATAACACAAAAAAGTAAAAAAAGCAAGTGATTTATTCCCAGCACAAAAAAACTTGACAAAATAGTAGAAATGCTGTATAATTTAGTAATAGTAAATATAATTGACCAAATATGGTTGGTATAAATAAAAAATAAGGAGGTTGATTGAATGAAGATTGATGAGATTAAGAGCAAGGCAAAGGAAATGGGAATAAGTCCAGGAAAGATGAAAAAGGATGACCTTATTCGAGAGATTCAGAGAACAGAAGGCAATTTTGATTGTTTTGGAGCAGCTATAAACAATGAGTGCGATCAAATAGATTGTTGTTGGAAAGATGACTGCTTGAAATAAGAAATAACGGAGGGCTGGTTTTTTAACCCGCCAAATGAGGGCGGACAGGAATGTCCGCCCTCCATTATACTCAGCGAGGGCATAAATTGTGTTTTTCGCTGGTCTTAATCAATGATAGCTGCGTTGTTCAGGTTCGTAGGGGCGAACCTATGTGTTCGCCCAATTATTTGGGTAGACACACAGGTCTACCCCTACGGTCCACCTTCACGCCTTGCTCTCCTTGATTAATCCTCACCAAAAATTCACAATTTATGCCCTCGCTGAGTATAATTAATGCACAGAACACGAAATGCAAGGATCGTAAGCCCGCAATAACATACCTGCTTTAATAGCGATAACACTTCCGTCAACTATTCCATCCTGTTTTTGGGATTTTACAATCCCCTTTACATCCCTTTCCATATTAGCTAAGTTTATAGCTGTTGGTGTGATAATATCTGTCTTGATATTTTTTCCATTTTCATCAAATTCATAATGATGATATAGCGTCCCCCTTGGCACTTCCAGGGCAGCTGTCCCGACACATGCCTTTGGTTGAAATTCAGGGGGTGTTTCATTCTTCATTTGAGTATCAAGAAACTCGTCTATAATTTCCAGACACCTCTGGCTGGCATAGACCAATTCTATTGCCTGTGCCAGATTATTATGAAGAGGATTTTTTGTAATGGAAGTCATCTCTAAGGCTTCCTTAGACTTGCCGTAAAGCATATCACCAAACAGCATTATCCTTGCCAGGGCACCTACCATAAACGGTTTGCCATTATAATGGCTGTGTTTTGCCCGGGAATGTTCAACCACAACCTCGTGGCATACCTTTCTGTAGTCCTTTATTTCAAACTCGCATCCATCGGAAACGCATATGTTTTTCCCATAGAAACCAAACCTGTTGCCCACAGGTTTTAATGTTGAAAAATATTGAGGTTCATCTATTGGAAAAACATCTACCTTAGAAAAAAACCTGACAGCCTCAAACCCATCATCCACAGCCGTTTCCAGTTCATTTTTCAGGGCAAGCAATTCATGCTTTTCAGGGATCATTCCAAAACCGCCAATACACAGATTTATTGGATGGATAGGTCTTCCTCCACCAATAATCTCTTGAATCCTGTTGCCCAATTTTTTAAGCCTGAGCCCAATATTTGCCAGCTCTGGATTTTTCTCTGCTACAGTAATAATTGAGGTAACGCCAAGATAGTCTGGTGCAGCCAGACAGAATAGATGCAGCCCATGGCTTTCTATCATGCCGCCACAGTGGATGAGTTCCCGTAAGAGCATGGTTTGTCTTGATATTTGTATCCCAAAGGCATTTTCAATTGCCATAAGTGCCGTTATCATATGGGATATGCTACAAATGGCACATATTCGGCAAACAATGGATGGTATCTCCGGATAGGATTTACCTACAACTAAAAGCTCGAAAAATCTTGAGCCTTCAAATATCTCGATATTGACAATATCCTTTTCCAGATCAATGGTTACCCCACCGTGTCCCTCAACACGGCATATATGATCAATTTTTATTTCTTTTGACATATTTTCCTCCTTGTCTCTTGCTTTTTTACCCTACAGCCTAACAGCCTTCAGTCTAAACACCTGAGTAGTTAATCGTTGACAACCTCACAAATTTTCCCTTCCCATACTGAATAACAACGCGTCCCTTCTGAGGATCAATAACAAATTCCACATCCGTCACCCTCTCATTATCAACCCGTATCCCACCCTGTTCAATCAATCTTCTGACATGGCTTTTTGATGGGACAAGCCCTTTTTCTGCAAGCAAATCTATAAGCTTAACAGCCCCTGTGACACAAATCTCTTGCATCGTTTCTGGCAGCCCCTTTTGGCTGAACACCCGTTCAAACCCCTCCTGAGCCATTATCGCCTCATCCCCTGAATGATAAAACCCAACAATCTCTCTTGCTAAAAGCTGTTTTGCCTCCTTTGGATGCATCCCCTGAATCGTTTTAACATCAATATCTGTCAGCAACTCAAAATATTTGGGCATAACTGCATCAGGGATAGACATTATCTTACCAAACATATCCTTGGCTTCCTCTAAAACACCG
This sequence comes from Candidatus Desantisiibacteriota bacterium, assembly GCA_043806395.1. Lineage (GTDB taxonomy): Bacteria > UBA9089 > CG2-30-40-21 > CG2-30-40-21 > CG2-30-40-21 > CG2-30-40-21. The sequence goes on from JAZDHC010000312.1 coordinate 2,578, forward strand.
ATATAATTCCCATAAGACTTGCTCATTTTCTGTACCCCATCCGTACCCTCAAGCAAAGGCATGGTAATAACCACCTGTGGAGATTGGCCATAATCCCGTTGTAACTCACGGCCAACAAGAAGGTTAAATTTCTGGTCTGTTCCGCCAATCTCGACATCTGCCTTAAGGCTCACAGAATCATACCCTTGAAGCAAGGGATACAGAAACTCAAGTATGGTTATTTCCTTCCCTTCCTTATATCTCTTGGTAAAATCATCCCTTTCCAACATCTGAGCTACAGTATAATGAGCTGTCAGTTCCATTATCCCGGATATTCCCAGAGACTCAAGCCACTGGCTATTGAACACAACTGTGGTTTTTTCTCTGTCTAATATCTTAAACACCTGCTCCTGATAGGTCTTAGCATTATTTATAATCTCCTCAGAGGAAAGCCGTGGCCTTGTTTTTAACCTTCCACTCGGGTCACCTATTCTCGCTGTGAAATCTCCGATGATAAAGATTATTTCATGCCCTAAGTCTTGAAGCTGTTTCAGCTTGCGAAATACCACTGTATGCCCGAGATGAATATCCGCAGCGGTTGGATCTGCCCCAAACTTTATCCTCAATCGTGTCTTTTTGTCTATCTTTTCAATCAGCTTATCCTCAGATATAATCTCAACCGTGCCTCGTTTGATAATGGACAATTGTTCCTTTGCTTCCAATTTATTCTCGCCTCCTAATTTTCCTTCTACAACCTACTGTCTCGTCAACTCTTAATTGTCGGTAGGCAGTAATTCTCATTATGAACCGCAGAGACGCAGAGTCGCAGAGAATTTTATATGCTTCACTCAGCGTTTCTTCTCTGCGACTCTGCGTCTCTGCGGTGGAAAAATAT
>JAZDHC010000313.1:0-3141 GCA_043806395.1 Candidatus Desantisiibacteriota bacterium
TTTCTACTTCCATGTGCGGGGGTTAAATGTATACTTTGGAGTGGTTAAAGCGATAAACCTTCTTCAATACATATTAAGAATGTTCTGCAAGGTTGATAAAGAACCAACTTTATCTTACCCACACAAATCGTAATAGAGCCAGAACAATAGGCATGGTTCAAAATGTTCACAACAGAGATACAAAAGCACAGAGAAGAACAACCCCCTAACCCCCTTTTTTAAGGGGGAATTAGGGAAATGCACACTCCTATTTGCTTGTCCGATTTGTTACCCTGATTTGAACCATGCCGAACAATATTATCGGGGGGACAAAAAACAGGCTGTTGCAAGTTATGCTCAGCCTCGCTGAGTATAACAATATGTGAGGAGAAAATTTATGTTCACTGAAATATTCAACCAAACAGGTCTCTTATCCGAAAGACTGAATAATTACGAATTTAGACCGCAACAGTTGATCATGGCAAACAAGATAGGAGAAGCAGTCAAGAACAAGGAACATTTGATTGTTGAGGCAGGTACAGGCACGGGCAAAAGTATGGCATATCTTGTACCATTCATCTACTGGACCATAGAGATGAAAAAACGGGTGGTTATTTCCACCTATACCAAGGCATTACAACAACAATTAATGAACAATGATCTGCCCTTGCTTAAAAAGATGCTTAATGTTGATTTTCAATTTGCATTATGTATGGGTAGTGAGAATTATTTATGTATCAGAAGGTTTTTCTATGCAAACAGGGATGTTGCCGGAACATTTGAATCCTTAAGAGATGTAGAGGAATTCCGACAAATAGATGCGTGGCGCAAGACTACCAGAACAGGGCTAAAACATGAGATTGGCTTTGAACCAAAGGGTACTGTCTGGACAAAGGTATGCCGTGAAAGCGAGTTGTGTCTTCATCAGAAATGTGAATACAAGGATAAATGTTTCTATAATATGGCACGAAAATTCCAGAATCAGTCTCAAATACTTGTGATTAATCACCATCTGTTTTTTGCCAATATGACAGCAGGCAATATGCTCCTGCCATCCTTTGACGGGGTTGTGTTTGATGAGGCACATAATCTGGAGGATGTAGCCACAACCTACCTTGGGGTAGATATTTCAAATAGCGGGATCAGATACCTGCTCGATTCGTTATATATCCCTCAAACCAAAAAGGGATTACTGTCAAGGATAGGGCTAAAAAATGATGAAATTATCCAGCATATAGGAGATATAAAGTTTGCCATAGACCAATTCTTCTTAAATATTCACGGATTGCTTGGCAATAACATTCAAGCCACGAGACTTAAAAGTAAAAACTTTATAAACAACATTATAAAAGAGCCGCTATTATCTTTGGTATCAGACTTAAATAAATTAAAAAAATCCATTAATAATGAGGCAGATAAAATTGAGGTTGATGCCAATATTGAACGGCTACAGAGAATAGATGATTCCCTTGACTGTATCATTAATCAGAGCCTTGAGGATTTTGTTTACTGGATAGAGATGACTAAGAAAGCAAGGTATATCAGGGTAGTGCTTCATGCCAACCCAATAAATGTGGCTCAAAGGCTTTCTTCTGCTGTCTTTGAAAAGATAGCCCCTGTAATCTTAACATCCGCTACCCTGACCACCAATTCTTCCTTTGACTACATAAAGTCAAGGCTTGGATTGGAGACAGCCACAGAGCTCGTCCTTGATTCACCCTTTGATTATAGCAAACAAGCCCTCCTCTACCTTCCTCAAAATATGCCTGACCCAAGGGAGGATAGCTATATTGAGTGTGCTGCCAGAGAGATAGAGGGATTATTAACCCTGATGAATGGTAAGACATTCATCCTTTTTACCAGTTATTCCAGCTTGAATAAACTTCATTCCATTGTTACAAAAAGCCTGCCTAACTTCAATCATATCAAGCAAGGCGACTTTCCACCAGCAAAGGCTGTGGAGATGTTTAAGCTAAATAACAACTCAGTGTTATGGGGAACGACCACCTTCTGGCAGGGGATAGATGTGCCGGGCAAGGCACTCCAATGCGTTATCATTACAAGACTGCCCTTTGCTGTCCCGGATGACCCGATAACAGAGGCAAGGGTTGAGTATCTCAAGAAACAAAATATTGAGCCCTTCTGGAATTATCAGGTGCCACAGGCAATCATCCTGACCAAGCAGGGATATGGAAGATTGATCAGGCATGGTGATGATGTTGGGGTAGTGGCCATCCTTGACTCAAGGATTACTACAAAGGGTTATGGCAAGTTATTTATCCAATCCCTCCCACCGTCAAGGCGGGTAGGAGGGATTGAGGAAGTGGCAGGGTTTATGAAAGATGTTTAGCTTAACATTGTGTAACTACTCAGCGAGGGGAATTTACCACAAAGAAACAGAGAAGAATTAATCCGCAGATTACGCAGATGTTCTAATAGGATGACATCCCTCTAACTCCCTTCAAAGGTGGACTAAAAAATCTTAATCTGCGTAATCTGCGGATAATCTCAGGTCTGATTCTGTGGATTCTTTACAGCTACTATTAATGTCCACCCACAGCCAATATCCCACTGGCTGCAAGCCCAAGTATAATAACCTCTGTTATAGCCATCAGAAAATAAGCTATATCCTTTTTCTTGAGCAGAGTTGGGATAATTGCAAGATAACAGACTATTGTCAAGCCAGCCAGCATGGCTATGCTGACAAAGTTGAGAAAATCACCTTTTCCCAGAAGGGTTGTCCATGCCCAGCCCACAGGTGGATGCTCAAGGTGTAAAAAATCACGATTGATGGCAGCAAGGTAGCTGTGAGCATCCTGACTCCAATATTTTGAAATCTCTGTCAATGGAATGGCAGACGGGATAATTCCAAAGACATAGAGCCCGAATGTAATAAATAGACATCCAAGCCCAAGATACATCCCCTTTTCAAGGATATTGGCATAAATAACCTGTTCATGGTGAGTATTTTCTTGAGATTGTTCCTGCATGATATTCCTCCTTTTTAATAAATGAGCGAACACATAGTGTCTCAACAACTCTTAATTGTCGGTAGGCAGTAATTCTCATTATGAACCGCAGAGACGCAGAGTCGCAGAGAATTTATATGCTTCATTCAGCGTTTCTTCTCTGCGACTCTGCGTCTCTGCGGTGGAAAAATAT
>JAZDHC010000314.1:0-7990 GCA_043806395.1 Candidatus Desantisiibacteriota bacterium
TCGAAAAGCAAAACAGCATTGTAAAAGAACGCAAACCAACAAATGAAGAACAAGCTGCATTTCTCACCAGTATGAACTCATATCTCGGTATTATGAAACACTACGATACTTACAAATTGCGAAAGGTGATTTTGTTCAAAAACCTATCAGGTTGGTGGTGGAATTATGTATATTTAAGCGGTGGTATGATTAAATTCAGACTGAGACAAAAAACACTGAAACACTATTGGCATAAGAATAAGTAATCATCCCCCCATCACCTTATCATCACATCCCCTCATCCCCTTTGTTACACATTTGAGTAAAAAACATATTGCCTTTCAAATCAACTTATGATATAATGTAACTACTCACCACAGAGGTACAGAGAAAAAAAAGAATCACAGACTCAGACAAAATTAATCCGCAGATTACGCAGATTACGCAGATTAAGATTTGTTTATTTGTTGTCCTTTCTTTTATTAGAACATCTGCGTAATCTGCGTAATCTGCGGATTAATTCTTCTCTGTTTCTTTGTGGTAAATTCCCCTCGCTGAGTAGTTATGATATAATAATAATTACGGCATGGTTCAAAATTGTTCACCGCAGGGTCACAGATGATACAGAGAAGAACAACCCCCTAACCCCCTTTTTTAAGGGGGAATTAGGGAAACATAGATACTTGCTTGCTCAATTTGTTACCCTGATTTGAACCATGCCATAATTACTCAAAATCTTGGGGAAATATTTAACCACAGATAAACGCAGATTTTTAATAATTATGTAGACTTATCAGTGTTAATCTGTGTGTATCTGCGGTTAATTTATTTTATTTTCTGTGTTTTCCCCAATTTTATGAGCAATTATCACAAAAGGATTAAACAATAATGCGTGGAATAGATTTAAGCCCATCGGGCTGGCGAGCAATAATTGGTAAGGAAGTTACCGAGGATAATATATTGTTTCTTGCTCAGGCAATTGCTGATTATTTGAAACAACAGGGGCAGACTCAGGGTGTGGTTGTAGGGTATGATTGTCGAAGGCTTTCTGATGAGTTTGCTAAATGCGTAGTAGAGGTGCTCTCTGGCAATCAATTAAATGTTTTTTTTAGCCCCCAGCCAACCCCTACGCCGGTGATTGCCTATGAGATAGTCAGGAGAAGGGCATCTGCCGGGATAATGATTACTGCCAGTCATAACCCTCCTGAGTATAGTGGGTTAAAATTTAATGCCTCTCATGGTGGCTCTGCATCAAAAGAGGCTGACACATGGATCACTAATCAGGCAAATACCTTGCCAAGGGATAGGATTAAAAGGATAACATATCAGAGCGGGGTTGCCTCAGGTGTTATCCAGAATATTGATCCTAAGGAGACATACTTTGAGCATATAAAAACCCTGATTAATATTCCGATAATCAAAGAAGTAGGGTTGTCTGTGGCAGTTGATCCAATGTTTGGGTGTGGCATCTGGTATCTTGGCGATATTTTGACTGAGGCTGGATGCCGGGTTACTTCTTTGCATACCAATTTGGATCCTTTGTTTGGTGGAAATGCCCCAAATCCTGATGAGGATTCATTGCAAGAGCTTTCTCGGTTGGTTGTGTCTTCTTCCTCGCAACTGGGACTTGCTACTGATGGGGATGCAGACCGATTTGGGGTAATTGATAGTGATGGTAGCTATATCTCATCAAATCATATGATTGCCCTTCTGGTTTATTATATGCTCAAAAGCCGATGCCATCAGGGGGGCGGTATTGTCAAAACAATTACCACTACCCATCTGGTAGATGCCATTGCCAGAAAATATAAAGTGCTGTGCCGGGAAGTCAATGTCGGCTTCAGGAATGTAGCCGAGATAATGAGAAAGGAAAACATACTTATCGGTGGAGAGGAATCAGGCGGGTTGACCATTGCCGGTCATGTACCGGAAAAGGATGGTATTCTTGGCTGCCTTTTGACTACAGAGATGGTGGCATCTCAGCAAAAGAATATCAAGGGTATCCTTGAGGAATTGTCACTTGAGTTTGGGAACTTTTTTAGCAAACGATTGGATATTTGCCTTTTGGAAGATGAAAAAAATGTGTTATTGGAAACACTAAGGCATCATCCACCAGAGGTGTTTGGTGATTTACGGGTAACAATGGTCGAGAATAATAAATTCTTTCTGGAGGATGGAAGTTGGATATTAATCAGACAATCAGCTACAGAGCCATTGATCCGAATGTATATGGAGGCAGCAAGTCAGGAAAGAATTGACATGCTTATTGAGGCAGGATTGAAAATTGTAGGAGGAATGAAAAAATGACAAAAAGTGGTGAACTTCTTGATCAAGCAGAAGCAGCCCTTGAAACAGCCAGAGCAAACCTTGAAACTCGAAATTATGAATGGGCTTTTGGACGCGCCAGAAATTCCATAGAATTCGGGTTAAAGGCAGTGATGGAATATTATGGGAAAAGCTTTACCAAAACAAGTATTACAGGGCTTATTCATGAATTAAAAATTACAATCCAGATACCAGAGGATATTATTATTGCCGCAAAATCTGCAGCAGACATGGAAGGTCATGCTATTAACAACGAGAGATTTTGTAGAATGGCTATTACTCATGCAGATATTGTCTTGAAATGGGTGATGCAAACCATGGGGTATTAAAACTCAGGTAGATAGGCTGTAGGCGTTTAGACTGTAGGATAAAGAAACAAAGGCACAGAGAGTAAAAGGGAAACATATGAATGAATTCACACATTTTGATGAAAATGGTAATCCTCGGATGGTTGATGTTTCAGCCAAGGATGTAACCTCAAGGATAGCTGTGGCTCAAGGTATGATACGGATGCAGCCTGAAACGCTTGAGTTGATAAAAACTGGTGGTATCTTTAAGGGTGATGTCTTGAGTGTGGCTACATGTGCCGGGATCATGGCAGCAAAACGAACTGGTGAAATTATTCCCATGTGCCATCCATTGGGCATAGACGGGTGTGAACTATCATTTACCTTCAGTTCCACTGAGCCAGCAATTAAGGTAGAGGCAAGGGCTAAGGTTTGCAGCAAAACCGGTGTAGAGATGGAGGCATTGATGGCTGTATCCATAGCCTGCTTAACCATTTATGATATGTGCAAGGCTTATGATAAAGCCATGATTATTAGTGATATCATGCTTGTTTCAAAATCAGGTGGTAAGAGTGGACAGTGGCAGAGGGAGATGCCCTGATGTCAGAATTAAATGCCATAATCCTGGCTGGTGGTCAGAGTTTGCGATTTGGGTCTGATAAAGCTGAGATATTCATTAAAGGGAAAAGGGTTCTGGAGATACTGATTGATAATCTTCAGGAGGTATGTTCACAAATAATTATTGTTTCCAATCAGCTTAAGGGTGATGAATATCCTGGAGTCAGGATAGTTAAGGACATTCTTTGTGGTATTGGTCCCCTTGGTGGTATCCATGCCGGATTATTAGCCTCAAATACCTACCATAATCTTGTGGTTGCCTGCGATATGCCATTCATCAATATAGAGTTTATTAAATACATGTCGTCTCAGGTGGGGCCAGAGGATGATGCAATTATCCCTATGATCCATAATCGGGCTGAACCGCTTTGTGGGATATATGCCAGAGGTTGTATTCCGATAATCGAAGGGTTAGCGGATATAACTACAGGTGTGATTCATGGGGGAAAAACAAGTGGATTTTGTATCTTGAGGTTGTTGGATGAGGTAAGGGTAAGATATATTGAGGAAGGGATGATGCGGCAGTTTGACCCGCAACTGCAGATGTTTTTTAATATTAATACTGTTGAGGAGTTGCAGCAGGCAGAGGTTAGTGGACAGTGATTAGTGGCAAGCAGGGTAACTGCTCAATATCCTGTGGCAATTCACAAGAGGTTGAAAGCAACAGCAATTATGCAGACAGCAAGAATGTAGTGGAAGGCTTCAGCCTTCCAGATTAAGATGGAAGGCTGAAGCCTTCCACTACAAAAAATTATGTAACTGCTCAATAAAAGGGTGTAAATTCTAAGAGATAAACCATTATCGGGCTTTTCTCATTTTGCGGTTACCTTGTTATCGCTATTGTTCGCAATTATTCAACCTGAGGAGTTTACACCCTTTGTGGTTCTTTCCCTTTTTTGCTCGCAATTGTGAAAGTAAGCTCACGATGGCAATCTTCGTAGCTTGCAAAATCCACAGGTTATTGAGCAGTTGCTTTATTGGAAAGGAATTGTTCAAGGATATACTCGCTTACCTCTTGAGTAGAGATGCTGCGTAAACAAATAAGTCCTTTGTCGCATCTAATCCTTTTCATATCACGCACCCGGATACAAGGGCTGCAAGGTACTTCATTGAAAAACACCTTGTTTTTGTTGCCAATGGGACCATAAAGGGAGGGTGTCTCTGGCCCAAAAAAGGAGACAGTTGGGATATTCACTAATGAGGCTAAATGAAGCGGACCGCTATCATTGCTGATTAACAGGCTGCATCTTGATAATAAGGCAATCAGCTCCTCAATATTTAGCTTTCCAGCCAAATTTAATACGGTTTGCGGCAGCAGCCTCAGTACCTCATTTACATAATTAACATCCTGTACCGCACCAATTAAAACTATTCGAAACGGATATTTATTTAGCAACTCCTTAATCAGTAAGACAAAGTTTTCTTTAGGCCAACGCCTCTCCACTGCCAATTCTCCAGCATTAACATTAACACATATTAATGGGCTATTATTAGATTCAAACACATCTGTTATGAAATTATCTACATTGTCTATGGACATCAGGGAAGGGGTAAGATTCATTGAACAAGGGTTAGTCAGAGGAATTTCTAACGGCTTAAGCAGGTTCAAGAAGTTTTGTTTAATATGCTGATATTCGCGAAACACTACCTCGTGTGTAAGCAGTCTATCCTTATTCAGTCCAAAATGCTTAAAGCCAACCCGAATAGGGATTCTGCTTATATAGGCTAAAAGCAGGGAGAAATTAGCCAAAAATTCTAAATTAAACGAGATGTCAAATCTCTGCCTTTGAAGATATAAGATTAATCTGAACAAAACAGGGATAATCTGCCTTTTCTTATCTATTTGAAACTCTATAATGGAATCTACAAGTTTTGAAATCTCAAGGAGTTCTTTATTGCGGCTAAAGGTTAAAAATTCAAGGCAGGCATCTGGATAATATTCCTTAATCATTTTTACCATAGGCAAAGCAAGAGCAATACTGCCCATACCCCAACATTTAATAATTAATATCCTTTTTACCCTTGATTTGTCAGGCAACCTGTTTGAGTTGCCTGGATTAAAAAGGTAGTCATATAGATTTATTATCCAGCATAGAGGCAAACCAATGTAGTAGTCAATAAGTTTCATTAACTAAATCTTCATCTTTTTCTCCTGATGATGAGCACAAGGATGTAAGCGTTCAGCGTAACTGCTCAATATCCTGTGGCAATTCACAAAAGGTTGAAAAGCAATAGTGGTTACGGACAGGGATAAACCCTGTCCCTACAACATTCAGACAGCAAGAATACAGATACAGGAAAAGAGCCACAAAGGGTGTAAATTCATCGATACAACATAACCACTCAGGTATTCAGGAGTCAGGAGTCAGAATTCAGAATAAGCCCCAGAGCAAGCTTCTAATAAGCAGGTGTTTTTATTCTGACTCCTGAATTCTGTATTCTTGCTTAATGTCAACGGCTCTTCTCATTTGCGGTTATCTTGTTATCGTTATTGTTCGCAATTATTTTCCCTAAGGAGTTTTACACCCTTTGTGGTTCTTTCCCTTTTTCGCTCGCAATTGTGAAAGTAAACTCACGATGGCAATCTTCGTAGCTTGCAAAATCCACAGGTTATTGAGCAGTTACCGTTCAGCCATTAGCAGTGAAAGACTAAAGCATGAACTTCAGCCATATATTTCTGAATCTCGAAATTGCGAATCGCGAATCGTAGGAAGCAACTCCGGAAGAAATTGCGAATCCGTTCCTTTTCTGCAGATTCGCAATTCGAGATTCACGATTCGAGATTCGAGATTCGAGATGCTGCTCACTCTGGCAGCTGACTGCAGAATGCAATCATATCTTTGTTGAAGAAAAATGTCAAGAAAAAATTTGACAAGGTCAAGGTTTTATGATATTATTTGCTTGTGAATAGTAGTATGGGCTGCGGCATGCCGTTCCTCATGCTGCTGTATTTGTATATTAACGAGAAATGGGATGGGTAGTTATGACAAATTTAATGACAATAGCCCTAAAAAGAACAGATGAATCTGCTTCTACTTACAATAAATGGATTTATAGTCAAATCAGACCCTTTTTGGGAAGTAAAATATTAGAGATAGGTTGCGGCATTGGCAATATTACCCGTTTACTGATGGAAGATAGGTTTGTAGCGGCGACAGACATGGATAGTGATTATTTGTCCTATCTTGAGGAAATATCAGAGGGTTGGAAAAATAGACCCAAAATAGTCAAACTTGATATTGCCTCTTCTATCTCACCAGAGCTAAGAGGGTATCAATTTGATACTGTTGTGTGCTTAAATGTACTTGAGCATATCTTAGATGATGCTAATGCCCTTAGAAACATATATCAACTCTTGTCTCCTGGCGGCAGATTAGTTTTGTTGGTTCCGGCAGGGCAATATCTTTACAACAAATTAGATAATGCCCTTGAACATTATCGGCGATACAAAAAGAAAGAATTGACTCAACAGGTACTCGGAAGCGGCTTTAAGCTGATTAAGTGTTCAAATTTCAATTTGTTTGGCATCTTAGGCTGGTGGATATCAGGTAAGGTTTTCAAAAGGGATGTAGTTGAGCAAAAGGAACTTTCACTTTTCGATTTCTTTGTTCCCCTATTTAGAAGATTAGAACAGGTCATCCCGCCCATTATCGGGCTTTCGCTTATCTGTATAGCTTATCGGCCCGATGATAATGGATGATAGATAGAGATGAGAATCGACATTTTGTTTACAGAGAAAGAGCCACAAAGGGTGTAAACCCATAGATGCAACCCTTGTCAGGCTCTTCTTGTTATGTAATTACCTTATTATTGTTGAAATATTTCCCTATAGATTTACACCCTTTGTGGTTCTTTCCCTGTATCTGTATTCTGTGCTTCAAGAGCAGACTCAAGGGGTCTGTCCCAATTTTGGACAGACACAGGGGTCTATTTGGGCAGACACATAGGTCTATTTGGGCAGACACATAGGTCTATTTGGGCAGACACATAGGTCTATTTGGGCAGACACATAGGTCTATTTGGGCAGACACATAGGTCTATTTGGGCAGACACATAGGTCTGCCCCTACTACTCTCCCACAATCTTTTCCCTACCTTCCAAATATCACCTGCACCCAGCGTAATTACCACATCTTGCGGACAGACAAACCCATGCAAAAAATCAATTATCTCCTCAGGGGTTTGCAAAAACATTACCCTTGAATGTCCTGATTCCACCAGGCTTTTTACAACTAAGGATGCATCCACCCCTTCTATTGGTTTTTCGCCTGCCCCATAGATATTTGTAACTACAACTACATCCGCATCATTAAAGCATTGTCCAAAGTCTTTTGCTAATGCTTTTGTACGGGTGTAGCGATGTGGCTGGAATACGGCTACAACCCTTCTATTGGTTGATTTGACAGCAGACAGGGTAGCTGCTATCTCTGTGGGGTGATGGACATAATCGTCAATAATCGTAATATTATTAGCCTCTCCTACTATCTGAAATCTTCTTTGCACCCCGCTATAGGCACCAAGTGCCTCAACAATCTTCTCTTACTGCTTATCTGCGATTTTATATTGTCGTGTAGTATTTTACATTCTATCACAGATACTAATATTGTAAATATTCAGTAAACCCCCCTATTAAGGATGAGTTGAGGAGAGTATTTGGCGAAAGGATTTATTAAGAGGGTAGACGAAGATATCTTTGATGGGAAGGGAATATTTATTGTAGCGGTCAAGTTTACCACGGCCTTTAGTTTGTCCGAGTAGAATCCAATTGGCGGCACGATAACA
>JAZDHC010000315.1:0-2841 GCA_043806395.1 Candidatus Desantisiibacteriota bacterium
TGATATTTTTCCACCGCAGAGACGCAGAGTCGCAGAGAAGAAACGCTGAATGAAGCATATAAATTCTCTGCGACTCTGCGTCTCTGCGGTTCATAATGAGAATTACTGCCTACCGACAATTAAGAGTTGTTGAGACACTAACAGCCTATAGCCTAATAAGCTACAGCCTAAAAAAGGATGTTACCATGATTAACATTACTGATGTATGGAAGGGTTTTGGCCTTAATAAAGTCTTGAAGGGTGTAAACCTGAAGATAGAAAAGGGCGAGACAATGGTTATTATTGGAAGAAGTGGGTGTGGAAAGAGTATACTCTTAAAGCATATCATTGGTTTGATGAAGCCTGAACGGGGGAAGATAGAGGTATTTAACCAGGATATTACCAGAATGAATGAACGGAGTATGCAGGCAATCAGAAAAAGATTCGGCATGTTATTTCAGGGGGCAGCCCTTTTTGATTCCTTGAATGTAGCGGAAAATGTAGGCTTTTTTTTATTTGAACATACAAATATGAAAAAAAACGAAATAATGGGAATAGTTTCAGAAAAGTTGAAATTAGTTGGATTATCAGGCGTTGAGTATCTTAGCCCCTCAGATTTGAGCGGTGGGATGAGAAAACGAGTGGGATTGGCAAGGGCAATAGCTTTTTCACCTGAGATTATCCTATATGATGAACCAACCACAGGGCTTGACCCAATCCTTGCCGCCAATATTAATAAATTGATTAAAGAATTACAAGCTAAACTCTCTCTAACATCCATAGCTGTTACCCATGATATGACTTCAGCCTATACCATTGCTGACCGTATTGCTATGCTTTATGATGGAAAAATTATTGAGATTGGAACACCCAAAGAGATAAAAAATACCAAAAACCCTGTGGTACAACAGTTTATTAATGGAAGTGCTGAGGGGCCAATTATTAGTGATTGAGGAGACAAAACATGCAACAAGAATTAAAAATAGGTATCGTAGTTGCCGCAGCTATTATTATTGCCGGAATAATGATTACCATGTCTGGTGGAAGGAGCTTTTATCGACAGGGGTATCAGATACGGGTGCCATTTGATTATATTAGTGGGCTGGCTGTCGGGGCACCAGTACGATTATCTGGCATGGAGATTGGAGAGGTGCGGGCTTTACGATTGATTGGCAATCAAATTGAGGCTACTATCTGGGTAGAATCAAGTGCCAGAATACACTCTGATTCAAGGATAACCATAAACTCCCTTGGGATTATAGGCGAAAAATATATAGAGATTACACTTGGGAAAAAGGGCAGGCTATTAAAGAATGGTGATCTTATAACAGGAGAAAACCCTGTCAATGTAGAAGAAATTTTGGTTCGTAGCGAAAAAATGGTGAAAATGCTGGATTATCAGGTGAAATTCTTAGAAAAGCTAATGTTTAGTGGCCAGATTAACTGGGATGAAATATCTGCTATTATTCATAATACAGCAGAGATTACAGAAGAGACAAATAAATTGATAAAGAATAATAAGGATGATATTTCCTCAAGTATCCATAGCTTTAACAGGCTTTCTACTACCCTGGAAAAGACAGTAAATGAGAACAGGGATGAGTTGCGATGTGTGACCGGGGAACTCAAGAAGGCAACAAAAAATCTGAATACTGCTATTCTCAATACAGATCAAGGTATGAATAAATGCCTTACAGAATTTACTCAAGCAGCCTCAAGTTTCTCTAACATCTGCAGGAAGGTTGATGAGGGAAACGGCAGCCTTGGGAAAATAATAAAGGATAAGAAAATAGCTGATGACCTGTCAGAAACAGCCAATAACCTTAAGCTGTTGAGCGAAGACTTGAGACAACACCCATGGAAGTTGGTAAATCTAAAAGGGGAAAATAAGACGGAGAAGGGAAAGAAGTGATTATTTCACCGCAGAGACACAGAGAATGGAAAAGATTTTAATATCAATCTATGATAGCTTATACAAGGCATTTGGTTCACGACACTGGTGGCCTGGTGAAACACCCTTTGAGGTGTCTATTGGGGCAATTCTTACCCAGAATACGGCATGGACAAATGTGGAGAAGGCAATCCATAGATTAAAAGAACACAACCTGCTTTCCCCTGAGCAAATCAGAGATGTTGACAGTAGCCTGCTTGGTGAAATGATTCGTTCCTCAGGGTATTATAATCAAAAGGCTAAAAAACTGAAGGCATTTGTTGATTTTCTGTTCTTGCGATATGAAGGCAGTATGGAAAAGATGGCACAGGTAGAGATGTGGACATTAAGGCATGAACTTCTGCAAGTAAATGGTATTGGCATGGAAACCGCTGATTCTATTATCCTTTATGCCTGTTATAAACCCATTTTTGTCGTAGATGCCTATACCCGCAGGTTTCTTAGCCGCCATAAACTTATTGAAGAGGATGCAAGCTATACCCATATTCAAAAGCTATTTATGAATAATTTGCCAGAGGATGCAGCCATTTACAATGAGTACCATGCCTTGATTGTTCAGTTGGGCAAGGAGATGTGCAGTAAGAGAAATCCGAGGTGTGATGTTTGTCCATTGAAGGGGATGTAAAATGTAATGGGGGCATCTCTAAAAACTCAATGAGAGTAAACAAAAAAACAAGTAGACATTATTTGCAATTTATGGTATGCTGAATGCAATAAAATTGAGATAGGAAATAAAAGATCTGGCACATGCCAGTAGCAAGTACAACACTTCTCTGTCAACTTGTTGACACTACACATATTGAAATTATTCGGAAACTTCAAAGGGTGTAATGGATTAGGGAAGGGGGGTTTTAATTGCGATTAATTGACAGCCTGACAATAGTGTTGCACTTGCTACTGGCTAACAAGGT
>JAZDHC010000316.1:0-4353 GCA_043806395.1 Candidatus Desantisiibacteriota bacterium
TCCGTAAAACGCATCAAATGGTCACAAACGCAACGGAATAATCAACAGACGGACACCCACAAGGGGATGTCCCTACGAAATACGGACAACATATTGTACGCATCTCCTGTCAAATTCCCATTCCGTAACAGCCTGTCGACCTCAAGGAGAAATCTTTGTCCTTAAGATCCCTCAGTCAAGTACTCCTTCGGGATGACACCGTCCTGTGTGCAGTTATTTAAGAGGTTGCATATATCTATCTGCATAACAACAACCTAATCATGAAGGCTTATCCCAATATATAATGAATACTTCTTCCTTTACCTTCAGATTCCAATACTTGCAACTTGATAAGTTTATCTATTTCATCCAGGGCACCTTCATTAGAAAGACTAAACATTTCCTTTGCTCCCCGATTGGTTATCTTACCATTCAAATTAATATATTCCACCATTCTCATCGGTCTTTCAGTCTCCTTTCTCAATCTTTCATTCCACCATCAACTTAAATCCAATCTGCAATATCTTCCCCTCATTAAGCAGGAGATTTATCCTTTCCCTTAATTCCTTTTTAAGCTTCTCTGTTTGTTTTACCTCTTGAGCGGTATGTCCTGAAACAATATCCCGAATTATATCCTTAATACTATCCCTTTTTTCCTCTAATTCTTCGTGGTTTTCATATTTTGCCAATTCATATACCAGAACCACATCTCTTAATTGAGCAGTACAAACCTCATCATAATTAGATAACTTAACAATAAAATCTCCCAATTCATAATGATTATAAAAGGGAAGCTGTTTGTTTGTATTTTCTTCCTCCAACTCCTTTTTTTCTATTACTTCATCATCAATAACCAACTTTAACACCCTTGCCCTTGGTTTTAAGGGTATTTGTGCAGGAAAGATGCCAGTAGTAATATCTGTTGGCAGGGCAGTTGAAATGTCTTTTTGTTCAGGGAACACCATAATATCGCTCTCCATTGGTACGGGATTGGTGATAAGCCCAATCTTGCTTGTCGGAGAAGACAGCAGTATTTTTTCTTCTAAACGAGGTGGGGTTAAGGAAATTTTACTCATGATGACAAGGGGGACAGAATTTGCCAAACTGGTAGAAACTGGAGATGTTTGAGAGTTTTTTCCCACAGAGATGACTGGTGACACATTCTCCTTAAACAAAAACATCTTTGCCAATAATAATCCAGCAGAAACTAATAAGATTATATAAATAATATACCTTTTTGTCAAGGATAAATTGTGTTTTGGCAGGGCAGGCATGGCTTTTTTTTTGATTTCATCATAAACCATGGATAAAAAATCAACTGGTGGAAGAATCTCTTCAATAGAGGATGTAAATTCTATAGTTCGTTTGATTGAGGCTAATTCTTCCTGACACCTCAAGCAGGTTTCAAGATGCTCCTTTATAGGTGCAGAAAATTTAATTGTATTATCCAGAAATGAGCTTAACTGGCTTTGAATATATTTACATTCCACTATAAATCACATCCTTTATCTTGTCTCTTAACCCTATTCTGGCTCGATGGAGGCGAAGGGGTATTGTTTTAAGTGGCAATTTCATGACCTCGGATATTTCTTCAAAGGGAAGCATAAATATATCCTTAAGAATAATTACTACCATCTGGTCAAACAATAATGTTTCTAAATTATCTAAGATATATTCTTGTAATCTTTCTTTTTCCGCCAATATATCCTCTGCTGCCCAATGCATGACAGCCTTATCAGGCTTATAACCCTCAAGCAATTCTTGAAGCAACTCCTCCTTATGGGCATCATTTTGCTTTAACCTTTCCTTAGCCATGGTTAAAAGTGTTTGGCAGAGAAATATTTTTAATGAGTGTTCATCATAAAATTTATAGGGATTATGATATGCATAGGCAAATACCTCACAAGCAATTTGACAGGACTGCTGATAATCTCGTCTCAATAAAAGATAGGCAATGCTGCATAGTAGCTTTTGATATTTTACCACTATTTCATCAAACCTTTCCGTTTCCCCATCCCGCCATAATTGAACAAGATCCATTGCCAGAGGTGCTACCTCAACATTTTCTTCAGACATGGTTATACTCCTGATAAATAATCATACGCATTAAACTATTTATATAATAACACCATTGATATTATATGTCAAGTGTTTTTGTTCAGGAGGCATTCTCTCCCCTTTTGAACCATGCCAAAAAAATCCATTGACAAGATATAATGATAATGATATAATTTAATTGTATGTAATCATTCAGTAAGAGGCAGGCAAGAAATGAAGATTAGAAAGGTTGCTATTTTGGAAGTACCTATTATTCAGACAATTATTAATCAATATGCTAAAAGGGGGAAATTGCTACCAAGGGCATTAGGGGATATTTATGAGAATATCAGGGATTATTTTGTCGCTGAAAAAGATGGGAAAATAGTTGGGTGCTGTGCCCTTCATATTGTCTGGGAGGATATTGCAGAGATTAAGTCTCTGGCTGTATTAAAGGAGTTCTCTGGTCAGGGAATAGGTTCAGAATTATTAGACTCTGCCCTGAAGGAAGCCAAATCTTTGGGAATAACCCGTGTTTTTGCCTTAACCTATAAACAGAACTTTTTCTCAAAAAGGGGATTTAATGTCATCCCCTCATCATCCCTGCCCCATAAAATTTGGGGCGAGTGCATTCGTTGTCCATTGTTTCCAAACTGCAAGGAAATAGCCATGGAGTATATTATAATATAGAACAAAGGTAACTACTCACCACAGAGGTACAGAGAAAGAAAAAGAATCACAGACTCAGACAAATTTATCCGCAGATTACGCAGATTACGCAGATTAAGATTTGTTTGTTTGTTGTCCTTTCTTTTATTAGAACATCTGCGTAATCTGCGTAATCTGCGGATAAATTCTTCTCTGTTTCTTTGTGGTAAATTCCCCTTAGCTTGAGTAGTTACGAACAAAGAACAGATTTAAGGAGGCACCATTATGCGTATTTCACAATTATTCATCCCCACCCTGTTTGAAGAACCACAGGAAGCAGAGGCAATTTCTCACAAACTAATGCTCAGGGCAGCCATGATTCGAAGGCTTTCCTCAGGTATTTATTCTTATCTTCCTCTGGGGCTGAAGGTTCTTAGAACTATGGAAAGAATCATTCGTGAGGAAATGGATGCCATTGGATGTCAAGAGGTATTGCTTCCAGCACTTACCCCGGCACATCTATGGCAGGAAACCGGACGATGGGATGCTTATGGGGACGATATGTTTAGGTTGAATGACCGCAAGGGCTCTAAGTTTGCCCTTGGACCCACCCATGAGGAGATTATTACTGATTTGGTCAGGCAGGAGGTCAAGTCTTACAGACAATTGCCTGTTTCTTTATATCAGATACAGACAAAATTCCGTGATGAACTAAGGCCAAGATTCGGTACAATGCGAGCCAGAGAGTTTTTGATGAAGGATGCCTATTCCTTTCATAGAAGTGATGAAGAATCAATAGAGACCTATATGAAATTCTATCAAGCATATGAGAAGATATTTACCCGCTGTGGTTTTAATTTCAAGGCAGTTGAAGCAGATTCAGGGCTGATTGGCGGGAACCTTTCCCATGAATTTATTGCCCCGGCAGATATCGGAGAGGATACTATTGTTGAATGCTCGGCTTGCAATTATGCTGCAAATCAGGAAAGGGCTGAAGGGGATAAATGCCCCATGTGTGGTAAGGAATTAAAAACATCCAAAGGTATTGAACTGGGACACACCTTTAATCTCGGTATCAAGTATAGTAAAGCCATGAATGCTAATTTTACCGATGAAACAGGAAAGGAAAAGACAATCATTATGGGCTGTTACGGGATTGGCGTTTCTCGATTAATCCCTGCCTATATTGAGCAACACCACGATGCCTCTGGAATTATCTGGGATCCAGACATCGCTCCATATCAGGTTATTGTTTTGCCGCTTAATGTTAAAGATAGCTGTCAATTTGGTACTGCCGAGGGTGTGTATTATAAACTCCAGAATGCGGGCATAAGCGTTTTGCTGGATGATCGTGATGAACGACCCGGGAGAAAGTTTACGGATGCAGAGTTGCTGGGTATTCCGATGATGATTGTAGTTGGAGCAAAAACAAAGGCAACAGGGAATATAGAGATTACCTGTCGCAGACAAAGGGAAAAATATTTTGAACCCATAGAAACATTTATGGAAAGGGTAGGGGAGATATTGGGAAGGAATAATTGACAATTGAGGGACGGTTCACCTTTATTTGAAAGCTTGCGGTTAGTTAAGAGTGTAAAATTCCCCCTTAGAAAAGGGGGTTAGGGGGTTGTATTCTGTAGATGATGTCCCTTGCCCGAAAGAAATCATATGAAAAACAATGGAAATGAA
>JAZDHC010000317.1:0-24784 GCA_043806395.1 Candidatus Desantisiibacteriota bacterium
TATTATGCAGTGATTGTGGACTTGTCCCTACAACGGAACAATGACAAACATTGTAGGGACATCTCTGCCAGAGGGGCTCCCTCCTTGTGGGTGTCCGATTTCTGCACAAGTTAAAAAACTTGAACATCAAGTGCTAACAAACTGGAATTTTTTCTTGACATGTGTGGTATTATATGATATACTTTTCGATTGTTAATTGAGATATAATTAATCAGGAGGTGTCGCATGGAAATAATGGAAAATATCAAAAAGTTAATGCAAGAGTTTATCGTTCCAGAACTTAGTGCTATTAATAATCAGCTGATAGAAATTAAGGCAACTGTGGCTATTACTAATAAGCGGATGGATGATATGAATGCTTATATTGTTGATCAGAGTAGACGCATAGATAATTTACGGATGGAGTTGAGGGATGAGATGGTTGGGTTAAGAGAAGAGTTGAAGGAAGAGATAGCTGAATTAAAAGGAGAACTGAAGGAGGAGATAGCTAAGACCAACAAACGCATAGACGAGACTCGAATAGAATTGAAGGATGAGATATTTAAGAATACCCTTCGTATAGATGGGAATAACATGCGGATAGATAGTCTCTATATAGCGATTGTCAGGCGGGAGGAACATGAAAAGCTGGAGATAAGGACGGGACGATTGGAACAGGATATGGTGCAGACAAAATCTGTGATACAGGAGAAGATGGCGGCGTAAGGGGGGTTAAAAACAACAAGGCGAACAATGTTTCACTTGTTTACATAGATGCTTGGTAGATTCTTAAGATTTAACAGGAGGTTTTGATTATGTGTATGCAAGCTTTGAAGAGAATTCTTGTTTTGTTTGTTTTGTCTTCCGCATTGCTGTGTAATGCCACAGGGGGGGGGGTAGCATGGGCTGCTATTACGGTTTATAACCCTGATGGCTCAGTGGCAACTTGTGAGACGATTCAGGCGGGAATAAATGCCTGCCCTGTTGGCGGCACAGTATCTGTCTCTGCTGGGACTTATACGGATTTAGTTGAGATTAATAAAAGAATTGCCCTGGTTGGGATGGGTACACCTACGATTATTCCACCATTAGAGGGAGCCGTAGTATTCTTTAGTGGTGATTCTGCAGATGGGGCGTATATCTCCGGGTTTAGGATAACTGGTGCAACCGGGGAGGGCGGACACGGGATATCTTGCACAGGTGGTGCAGAGCCGCTCATCACCAACAACACTATCTTAGGGAATAGCAACTATGGCATCTACTGCAACGCTTCCTCCCCGACCATCACCAACAACACTATCTTAGGGAATAGCAACGGTGGCATCCTCTGCTCCTCCTCCTCCCCCACCATCACCAACAACACCATATCAGGGAATGGCTATAATGGCATCTCCTGCTCCTACTCCCCCCCCACCATCACCAACAACACCATCTCAGGGAATAGCAATCATGGCATCTACTGCGACTCCTCCTCCCCAACCATCACCAACAACATCATCACCGAGAATGGCACAACAAGCATAAATTACTATGGGATTCATAATGACACTTCCAACTCAGGCACCCCGATTATCCGCTACAACTGCGTCTGGGGGAATGGGTCATCTACAACCCAGAATTACTACAACTGTGTCCCTGGAACGCATGCTATCTCTGCTAACCCACAGTTCATCACAAGTAGCAACTATCACCTCCAATCTTCTTCCCCTTGCATAAACTCAGGCTCAAACACAGCCCCAGGGATCTCAGGGACATCAACCGACAAAGACGGCAATCCTCGAATAGTCAATGGCACAGTCGATATGGGTGCTTATGAATATCAAGGGACTCAATCAGTACTACCATTAAATATCACCACTACCTCCCTGCCTTCAGGCCAGGTAGCCACTTACTACCAAGCCACCTTAACTGTTACTGGTGGCACCCTACCCTACAACTGGTCATATTCAGGCAATTTACCTACTGGATTAAGCCTTTCAGCAAATGGCATAATCTCAGGTACACCAACCAATACAGGTACGGGTGCATTTACTGCACAGGTTGTTGACCAAGTAGGAAGCAGTGCATCAAAAGAATTAAGCATCTACATCGCCGCAACATCAACTGCCACCATCCCCATCAAGCCAGCTACCTCCTACCAGCACTCCCCCGGCGATGAGTTTGATGTCAATATTCAGGTTGGTTCGGCAACCACGCCAATATCCGATCTCTTCGGCATCTCCTTCAAACTCAACTACGACACCACCCTGCTTGATGTAGTCACCCCATACAATACAAATGTTACAGCAGGTGATATGCTTGGCAGTGATGTTGTGTTTGTCCAGAATGTTGATGAGTCAGCAGGACAGGTAAGTATCGGTGTCAGCCGCAAGGCAGGACAGGGCGGTGTCTCAGGCTCTGGCAATGTAGCAAAAGTAAGATTCAAGATGAGTCCAAATGCAATTGGTTCTACTACAGCCACCTTTAGTCTGACAAATGTGTCGGCAATGGATTCAACGCTCAAGCCCATTACCCTTGCACCAGAGACCGCAGGTATCCATGTGGTGCAAAGGCTGGCAACACCAGGGCTAATATCTCCTGAGGATAATGCCTTAGCCAATCAGGTGGATCTAAATTATGAGTGGAGTGCTGTATCTGGTGTGGTTCACTACCAGTTTGAGTTGGACAATAACTCAGACTTTTCCTCACCAGAGATCGTAGCCACAACCACGGCAACCATCTACAATCCCAGTTCACTCTATGGGCCATTGGCCAGCAGCCTGCCGGATGCTACATATTGCTGGCGTGTCAAGGCTTGCGATACCCTTGATAGTAACTGGAGCAGCGTCAGAAGTGTTAAGGTAACCACGCTTGTTTTGAACCCACAGGCACCGGCTACTGTAACCACAGGCAGTGAGTTTGTGGTGGATGTGCGGGTTGGTAGTGATACGAGGGTATCACACACATATCCAGCCAATGATTTATTTGGCGTTTTCTTCTCACTCTTCTTTGACCGCACAGATATTCTAAATGTAGCCACAACAGGTGTAGCCATAGAGAATGGTGGTTTCCTTGGTGCAAACCCCATCATCTATTCAACCATAGTTGAGGATAATGGTGATGGCAGGGGCAGGGTAGACATTGCCATGACACGCAAGAATGGTGAAGCCGGGGCATCTGGTTATGGCTCATTGGTTAAGGTAAGATTCACGACCAATGGCACAGCCACAGGCATAGGCTTTAAGACAAGTGATGTGGGTCATTTAATTAATGCCTACAACGCTGGCGGCTCACCAGTAGTGATTGCTGGCTGGCAAAACACCATAGATGTTGTTCCTCAACCAGTATTTCCAATGGTCTGGCCAGGGGATACCAACAATGATGGCATTGTCAACGAACAGGACATCTTGCCCATAGCTGTAAATTGGATGGCAAATGGTGCAACAAGACCAAATGCAAGCATCTTCTGGAAGGCACAACCCATGCCCAATATATGGAATGGAATGTATGCTGATACAGATGGTAATGGCACAGTAGATGGTGCTGATGTTATGGCAATTGGTGCAAATTTTAAGGCAACACACACGGTTACAGGCGGCTCATCCCCTGCACCATCATTATTGGATAGTCAGATTGATCAGTCCAAATACCTTGAGGCATACAGACAGATGTACCATGTACTTGAAACAAGCGGGCTTATGAACGGTACAAATGAATTAAAGCAGGCATTAGCACAGGCAATTGAAACCGGTGTTACCCAGCAACAGATCGAGGCAACACCAGCAGAATCAACCCTGTTGCAAAACTATCCAAACCCATTCAATCCAGAGTGTTGGATACCGTTTGAACTATCCGAGAAGGCGAATGTGGTTATCAGGATATACAACATATCCGGACAGCTTGTCAAGACATTAGATCTTGGCGTGTTAGAGACAGGGGCATGTACCACCCAATCCCGTGCTGCACACTGGAATGGAAGAAACGAGGAGGGCGAGGAGATAGCCTCTGGGGTGTATTTCTATCAGATGCAGGCAGGAAATAAAGTGATGACCAAACGAGCGGTGGTATTGAAGTAGGGATAACAACCCCCTAACCCCCTTTGGTAAGGGGGAATTTGTAGGGGCAGACCTATGTGTCTGCCCTGTTATGTGTTTGCCCTTGTATGGCGGACATTCACGATTTGTAGGGGCAAGGCATGCCTTGCCCCTACAGAAATTAAGGAGGTACGATGCAAAACAAAGCATGGTTATGTATGATTATTCTTGTGGCTACGGCTGGGATATGTGAGGCAAGGTCTGATACAGAGGCTGAGTTTCTCACCTTTGGTGTTGGGGCTCGGGCAGCTGGCATGGGTGAGGCATTTACTGCCGTAGCAGATGATTCAACCGCAGTGTATTGGAATCCAGCAGGTCTGGCTTGCCAGTCTCAGAAGTCAATATCCCTGATGCATAATAACCTTTACCCTGATATATACAATGACATATACTATGATAGTATTGTCTATGCCTGTCCAGTTGATTCAAAAACAGCTTTGGGTATTGGAGTAACCTATCTGCATTCAGGAACGCATGATATTACCCAGATTAATCCTGCTACACAAAGAATAGAGACTGTTGGAAACTTTCAGACAAGCGATCTGGCAACAGTGGTTTCGTATGCTAAAGGATTTGGCAATGGACTCTCCACAGGCATGAATCTTAAGTATGTCTTGTGCAAAACACATTATATTCGCGCCAAAAGCTATGCAGCAGATTTTGGGGTATTGTATCAGACACCTGTAAAGGGCTTGAGGCTTGGTGCTGTCTTGAAAGATTGGGGAAGTAAGATGACAAATGTTGACCATTATCAGGCAGATGTAATACCAACCACTGTTAAAGCAGGTGCATCCTACCTGCCCAATGAGGATGTACTGGTAACAGGTGAGGTTATTAAGCCATTGTACGATAGATTTACTGGCGGGGCCGTTGGTGTTGAGGCTGTATTGGCAAACAGGCTGATTGGTCGGGTCGGATATTTTAACAAGGAAAGGGACTGTCATGGCTTAACCTATGGTGCAGGCATAATGTTTGACAGGTGGCAGATGGACTTTGCAAACTTTCCTACAGGTGATCTCGGCAAGACAACACGAGTGTCTGTAAGCATGAAGTATTGAGGAGGACAAGGATGAAACGACAGCTGTTAACAATAATCACAACAATACTTGTTGGCATGGCAACCATGACGCAAGCTACACCAATCACACCGGCAGATTTCTCTGCCTCAGCCATTACCATTGGCTTTGACACATACCCATGCGGGACAGCCATATCGGGTATCATGCTACCACCATTCTCAGGCGTTATTTCACAGCCCGGGGCAATTATTGATTATGGCTATGCCAACTTAGGGGTGGTGTTTTCATCTCCGGGTGGCGGGGTGGTAGCTGTTGGACAGGATGCAACTGGTCAGCTAAATGGCATCTCCTCACCCAATGTGGTTGTGGGCATGACATCTACGACCGAGTATTCAGCCAGTGCACCCATTTACATTGACTTTGTTGACCCGCTTACCGGAATGCCGAGCTTTACTACTATGGTTGGTGCGTATGCAAGGGATGTGGATAGCCAGCCAGTGCCATTTGCTGCCTATGATGTTGCAGGTGTGCTACTCGGACAGGCATTCTTTCCGACAGCAGGTAATGGTGGTATCTCCTTTGCTGGACTAACCTTTGGAGGAACACATATTGCCAGAGTAGAAATCAATGCACAGAGTCTTGATACCATTGGTATTGATAATTTCAGATTTGAACCAGTGGGAACAGTGGGAACGGTAGTTCCTGAACCAATGACATTGATCATGCTTGGGACAGGGCTGCTTTGCATGATGAGAACGAGAAAGAAACGGTGTCAATAATTAATATTGTAGGGGCAGACCTATGTGTCTGCCCTCGATATGTACACGCCAGGCTATGGTTGTTCAATATTAAGGGCAGACACATAGAGGGCAGACACATAGGTCTGCCCCTACGGGGTGAAATATGTACCTGATAATAGCCGTGATCATGTTTATTACCTGTCCGGTATTTGCTGATACCAACCTTTTGCAGAACCCGGGGTTTGAGTCAGGAAATTTGAGTGGCTGGCGGGTTGAAGGCATTGCTACAAATGGGATTGCCAGAGATAGCACGCCACTGGCACAGGCATACTTCCAGCCGGCACAGGTGATTGCTCATACTGGAGAATATGCAGCATTTAACCTTACGGCTAACTTCAAACGAATTGGCTCCATATTCTCCCAGGAAATTGATGTCCTGCCAGAGACGAGCTATAGAATTGGATTTTGGGCATTGCATGGTCACCCAAGTCAGCAGGTGAAGATATACCCACAGATATTAATTGATGGCAATCCCATTGGCAGCCTGAGCATAACTGGTGGCAAGGGGTATGGCACAATCGCAGCTGATTATCAACAGGTAAGTGCTGAGTTTGTCACCGGACACGAGCAGCAAAGGGCAAGGGTGAGTTTCACCCTGAATGCTGGCGGACTTGCCTTATGCGGTATGAGTTATGACGACTTCTTTGTGGTGTGCAGTCAGGCTGCGTTAAATATCAGCCCCACGGCCGGCATTTCTGGCACACCTGTTTGTATCTCAGGCTGGAACTACCTGCCCGGGGAGCAGGTGATCATTGAATCGGGTACAACCACCACCACTGAAAACGGTGCGTTTTCCACCACGATTACTATTCCCAAACATACTTCAGGTACACTTACCATCACCACTACAGGTGTAACCTCCGGGAAGGTTGCTCGAGCATTGTTTAGCATAATCCCTCGCGGTGATTATGGTGATGCCCCCAACAGCAAAATATACCCCATGAACACTGGCTACTTCTGCAAGCCGGATGATTTTACCTCACCTGAGTTTTTGACACATCAAGCATACTTTTCCATCATATCCCATAAAACAGCGGGTGAGGAATGCCTTGGGAAGAGTGTCAGCCTTGAGGCAAGTGTAAATGATGTGGTATATGATGAAGATGGTGTGCCCAACATTGAACCATATAAGGGCAGGGCAGATCAGGATAGCGATGATGGGCTGATTTTGCCTGTGGATTTGATCCCAGGGACAACCAATACCGTGCGGTTTGAGGTCACGCTTTCACCTGAGACACCAGAAGCCTTGCGATATGTCAATATTCTGTTTGATTGGAATCAGAATGGTCAATGGTCAGGGGATGAGTGGGCTGTCAGAAATCAGGGAGTATTCGTTCTGGCAGGTGAAAGCAGGGTGATAACCTCACAAGAGTTTTTGGCTGGTACAAATACTGGAGGCTGCTGGATGCGGCTGGTACTTACCAGAGAGCCTGTGGTTGGGAGTGAATGGGATGGTGGTGGTGATTTTGAGTATGGGGAAAGCGAGGACTACCTTCTCAACATTGCCCCGAGGTGTGATCTGTGGATAAAAGGCAATGCCCCGGATATGGCACAATTGGGACAGGTGATAACCTATCATCTGGAATATGGCAATCAGGGGCAGGCATTAACTAATGGGGTGAATATGGTTATGGATATTCCACAGGGATTGACATATCTGAGCGATACAGTCGGGACAGTGGTTATCAGGGATAACAAGCTGATATGGCAGATTGGCGGATTGTATTCGGGACAGCATGGCATACTTGAGGCAAACCTTCGGGTTGAGCCATGGGCAACGACAGGCGTGTTGGGGACAGCCTCCATTAACAGTGAGTTGCCAGAGGTTGAATCTTCCAACAATGTGGCTACCTGGAGTATGAGGGTGATTTCCAATAATGGCAATGGCGTAATCTCAGGGAAAGTGATTGAGGGAGCCCCTCTGGCAGATTCATCAAAAGGCAAATCAATACCCTCAGGCTGTCTGGTAAAAGCCATGCAGGTTTCTTCATACAGGCTGGCAGGCATGGCTCTTACCAATGCAAGCGGTGAGTACACCATCAGCGGGCTTGTTCCCGGGACATACAATGATGGTGTGGTCAACGAGCGGGATATTTTCCCTATTGCTGTCTGGTGGGGAAAAACAGAGGTGCCCCGTGACAGCAATTTAAGATGGCAAGCACAAGCAGCCATTCCCTGGGATGAGGTAGCTGCAACCTATGCTGATGCCAATGGTGATGGCAGGGTAAGTGTCGGTGATATCCTGCCAATTGGAATGAACTGGGGCATGACACATCCGATGTCAGGGGACAGGAATGCCCCGATGTTATATCCTGAGGCCGTTGACCATGCCAGATATGTGCAGGCATATCAGGCAATGTATGATATGATCGGTGAACTGCCTGAGACAGAAGGTGTTGCTAAGATCAAACAGGCATTGCAGGGGTTTATGGATGCAGGCGTAGGGGCAAACGGCCGTTTGCCCCTACAGTTGACAGATTTATTGCAGAATTACCCCAACCCATTCAATCCAGAGTGCTGGATACCATACGAGCTATCCGAGCAAACACATGTGATTATCCGAATCTACAATATCTCCGGGCAATTGATCCGAGTGCTGGATGAGGGGATACAGGCAGCAGGCAGGCATATCAGCCAGGAGCAGGCAGTATACTGGGATGGCAGGAACGATGACAGTGATGAGGTGGCATCAGGTGTTTATTTCTACCAGATGAATGTAAATGGTAGGGTTATGACCAAGCGGGCAGTGGTGCTAAAGTAGAGGCAGGTTCCAAACCTGCCCTTTGATATTATCCCTGATATTATCCCTGTTTTCACATATGCCAAAAATATTCCTTGACAAGTATTAAATCTTAGTGTATAATAAGCTATATTGAATATCGCCGGGGTGGCGGAACTGGTAGACGCAGCAGACTTAAAATCTGCTGAGGTTTTTCCTCGTGCCGGTTCGAGTCCGGCCCTCGGCACCAAGAGCGGGGTGGAGCAGTGGTAGCTCGTTGGGCTCATAACCCAAAGGTCGCAAGTTCGAATCTTGTCCCCGCCACCAAAAAATGAATAAAGTAGGAGTGAGGCATGCCTCATTTCTACTTTTTTTGCTTATGGCGGTGTAGCTCAGTTGGTTAGAGCAACGGAATCATAATCCGTGTGTCCGGGGTTCGAATCCCTGCACCGCTACCATCACTATTATCTCAGGATTATTTTATGATACCTCAAGGTGTTCGTGATGTTATTTCCCAATATCAGCTATTAACAAAAAATGATAGGATTGTGGTTGGTGTATCTGGCGGGCCGGATTCAATTGCTCTTTTACACATCCTCTGGCAATTGTCAGAAGAATATTCCTTAAGCCTTCGTGTTGCTCATCTGAATCATATGCAAAGAGGACAAGAAAGTAAAGAGGATGCAGAGTATACGCTAAGATTTGCTAATGAACTCTCTATACCGGTTATTTCAGAAGAAATAGATATTAAGGCAATAAAGGAAAAAGAGGCGACAGATAAACCATTAACAGTCGTTGCCAGAAAGATAAGGTATGATTTTCTAAAAAGGGTAGCTAAGGGGTTCAACGCCAATAAGATTGCGGTTGGACATCATGCTGATGATCTCGTAGAAACTATACTTATGAATCTTATTCGTGGAGCCGGACCAGAGGGATTAAAAGGGATTGCCCCGATAAGAAAAATAGATGAAGCCGTTCTGCTTATCCGTCCCTTGATAAAAATATCCTCCCTGCAAATCCATCAATATCTTTCTGCCTATAATCTGGAATTTCGAACGGATTCTTCCAACCTTAAGCCAATATTTTTGAGAAATAGGGTCAGACTTCAATTATTGCCCTTATTGAGAAAAGAATATAACCCTAAAATTGAGAATTCATTTATTCAATTATCTCAATTGATAGAGACGGATGAGGATTATATAAATGAAACGGTAAATCATGCTCTGTTGCAAGTTATTAAAGATCCCTCGTCGAGTACTCCTCGGGATGACATGGAACGAAAAGAAAAGATGGTAGTTATGGATGTTGCATCAATTTCTGAACTACATCCTGCCATTCAAACCAGGGTTATTAGAAGGGTAATAGCCATGATTAAGGGGGATATAGAGGGATTTAATTATCAGCATATTCAGGGTATCAGGCAATTGATTCTAAGCATTCATCCACAGGTTAGATTATCGCTACCATTTTTTATGTCAGCACAAAGGAATTATAAACAGCTTATAATCAAGGAAGAGTCAATTTATAGATTAAAACCACTTGATTATTATGAGTATCTTCTCGAGGTCCCAGGGACAAATGAGATACAAGACCTGAACTGTACTATAAAAACAGAGGTTGTACTCAAAGAAACTATTCTCAAAGACATTGAATACATTGAAAAGCATCATCCAATAGAGTACAGGTATCCAATACAGGATACCACACATCCCCTGATATTGAGGGCTTACCTTGATTATGAACAAATCAACCATCCCCTCACTTTGCGATGCAGGAAGGATGGCGATAGATTTCAACCCTATGGAATGCAGGGTACAAAAAAGATAAAGGATTTTTTTATTGACCTGAAATTACCGATGGATACCCGTAACAGGATACCTTTATTGGTTGATAAGAAAGGCAATGTCCTCTGGGTGATTGGGTTACGAATTGGCGAACAGGTAAAAATAACCAGCAAAACACAAAAAGTGCTGGTAATATCAATGGTAAATATGGGGTATCATGGGAAAATAGGGAATTAATCTCTCGCAAAGGCGCAAAGTCCGCAAAGTCCAGAAAGATAATAAATTGTGGTATGATTAAATTAGGGGCAACAAACTAAGCAAGTGTGGATGGCAATTCCCCCTTAAAAAAGGGGGTCAGGGGGTTGTGTTCCCTTTGTGCCTTTGTGGTGAACAATTTTAAGTCATGCCCTATCTTCTTTGCGTGCTTTGCGTCTTTGCGAGAAATTCCATATCAGCGTTCTATGTATTAATATAGCTGAGTAATTACGAAATAAATTAAATCAGGAGGAACTAATTGAATAAGGGTCTAAATTTAACTATCTGGTTGATAATCTTGTTTCTTATCTTGCCGATTGGGCTACAGTTTTTTGAGTCACCTCAAACGATTAAGCCGGTAAGATTGGGTTATTCACAATTTTTAGAATCAGTAAGGCATGGTGAGGTGAAGAGTGTGAAAATAATAGGACAAGAGAATATTAAGGGTGAATTGATAAAGAATAAGGTAATTATTCCTTTTACAACATATATCCCATATCAGGATAAAAATCTTATCCAATTATTAGAGGAATATAATGTTGAATTTGGAGGGGATCTGCCAACTGGAAACACATGGTGGATGGGATTGCTATGGTATATTGGCTCTCCGGTGTTATTTTGTCTCCTTCTCTGGGGTCTCTTTTATCGTCAGACACGGATGCCGGGTGGAAGGGGTATCATGAACTTTGGGCAAAGCAGGGCAAGATTCAGTATGCCCAAAGATAAGGATAAGGAAGCAAGGACTACCTTTGAGGATGTGGCTGGTGTAGATGAAGCCAAACAAGAACTTTCAGAAATAATTGAATTCTTAAAAGAGCCCAAGAAGTTTCAAAAATTAGGGGCAAAGATACCCAAGGGTGTTCTTCTTGTTGGTCCGCCTGGAACAGGTAAAACCTTACTTGCCAAGGCAGTATCTGGAGAAGCAGATGTTTCATTCCTGAGTATCAGCGGTTCTGACTTTGTAGAGATGTTTGTTGGTGTTGGGGCATCCCGGGTCAGGGACTTGTTTGAACAAGCAAGAAAGTCTGCTTTATCTACAAACAAGGGATGTATTGTTTTTATTGATGAGATTGATGCGGTTGGAAGACAAAGGGGTGCTGGACTTGGTGGTGGACATGATGAGAGGGAGCAAACCCTTAACCAACTCTTAGTGGAAATGGATGGGTTTGATTCAAAAGAGGGGGTAATCCTTATTGCAGCCAGTAATCGACCGGATGTGCTTGACCCGGCTCTTCTCCGTACAGGGAGATTTGATCGCCTTATTGTAGTTGATGCCCCTGATTTGATTGGCAGGGAAGCTATTCTTAGGATACACCTGAGGGAGAAACCATTGGCTGATGATGTAGATGTTAAGCTCATAGCCAGAAGGAGCCCTGGATTTGTTGGCTCAGATATTGCAAATCTGGTGAATGAGGCTGCCCTCCTTGCATCCAGAAAAGATAAGGAAAAGATAGAATTTGAAGATTTTGAGGATGCCATTGACCGGGTAATCGCTGGTCCGGAAAGAAAATCCAGACTTCTTTCTGAAAAAGAAAAACAGATAATTGCGTATCATGAATCAGGACATGCCCTTGTAGCCGAGATGATCCCTGATAGTGATCCAATCCATAAGATATCCATCCTTCCCAGGGGAATGAATGCCCTGGGCTATACACTCCAGATACCACTTGAGGATAGATACTTGACCACAAAGTCAGAAATACTACACAAGATGACTGTCCTGCTTGGTGGTAGAGTGGCAGAAATGCTTATCTTTAATGAGGCATCAACCGGTGCTCAGAATGATATTGAACGAGCAACAGAGGCTGCTCATAAGATGGTCTGTGAATATGGAATGAGCGATGAATTGGGACCATTGACCTATGGACGAAAGGATAGAGAGGTGTTCCTTGGCAGGGATCTTTTTAAGGAAAAAAACTATGGTGAAGTAGTTGCATCTAAGATAGATACAGAAACAAAAAAGATAGTTGATACCTGTTATCAATGTGCAAAAGAGATATTAGAAACAAATAGAGAGAAATTAGATAAATTGACTTTTGCCTTAATAGAAAAAGAGGTGTTGGAGGCAGATGAGGTAAGGAGTATTCTGGGAACAAAAGAGAAATTACTTACAACAACTCAGGGTGTAACGGTAGAAAGAGAGGAAGAGGTTGCTGCGAAGGCATAAAGGCAAGAGATAGAGACGCAATACATTGCGTCTCTACGCATACCGTCCGTTTGAGTGAAATGTTAGAACTTGACATGCCTATCCAGAACAGCATCAATTTCTGTAATCGATGCTTTATCACTAAGCCCGGCGAGTTCGTTGGCAATTTCATTGAACTTCATTTGCAAAAACTGCTCATCAGCACTAATTCGGGAGGGAACACGAAAAAGGAGTTTCTTGGCGGAAATTGACTCTGGGACCAGAGATGCAATATACCAAGCACCAATGCGAACGCCAGCGTATAGCAGTTTTGCCTTAGGCAAGGAACAGCCTCCAGCAAGGCACGCAAAGTAGAACATTATGTCAGCATCCTTTCTCAGAACCGTAGGGTCATCGCATGCTACATCGTGAACCACTGACGCTCGACGATAGTCGTCTGTGTAGGGGCTACCGACAGTAGACCACAATGGACGAGGAATGCTTGCACCATCAATGACATGTCCTTTTGGCGCATTCCATTTTTTTCCGTTTGGATCGATATACCAAAAGTTATTAAGCAGCGACATGTTGCGATCCTCGCCGTTTTTGTCAACAAGCCACTCTGTCTTCGGATTTCCGGAAAATGAACCGTAATTACTCATATTGACCTCCTGTAACAATCTGTGCTGTTATTACTCGACTGTTTTGTTTGGCGATAATTTCAGGCCCCAGCCGCTCCTCACTTAAATCTTGAACACTCCTGTATCAATCCACTCATTCTTCAACAATGACCACCAATCAACAGCTAATCCATTCAATACATAGGCATAAGGTAACCAACCATAACCTCTATCACCCCATCCTGTACCCCAGGAATTTCTAATAAGTAAGGCTCCTGTAGTTTCTACTGCCCCTGAATTAGTGTTCTTAATCTTCATTGTGTCATCGTAGCCAACTGCCATAATGGCATGACCGCCAACAGCCCTATCAGGAGAACATGGATACGGTATCTTTCCAGTTGTGTTAGCCTGAGTGTAGGAATTATAGACTGTAAAGCCGAACATCGAGGGAAGACCAGCGGCAAGATTTGTTTTAATTGTATTCAGTAACGCAGGTTTTGTAGTCCCCAGTGGATCAAGACGGTAATAGCTAATTGCCTGATAGTTCTGGGCTAAGGCATAGCAGAAGGCAGATGGTTCAACATCAAAATTAGCAACTACATATGGCCAATACTCTTCCGGCGGTACCCCAAATAGCACCAATGCACCCATTGTTGAGCGAAGAAATGCTCCGGTGTCTCCTGTCCAGTGCAGCATGTTTCGCGTGGTCTTATAAAGAAAAAGTCTGGATGCATCAATATGTTTTCCAAACACCCTTCGCTCAAAATACTCTACTACCCCAACACCAGCGTTTGCTGTGCATGAACCAAGGCCACCCTGATTCTCGATTGGAGAGCACCATGCCCTTAAGTCTACAGAAGCCGGCAACTTTACCACTGCTTTTAACACTCCTGTTTTTGTAAGCATGGCTTTCACAGAATCTTTCTGTCCTAATTTCTTAAGCTTAGGGGAAACTTCGTCACTTTCAATTGTGTTATCACGAAAATCTGGATAGTCTGGCAACCATCCCATTCCTAATTTCTCAATCATTTCACTCATGATATTTTACTCCTTAACTTTTAGATTTAGCTGGTAACTTTTTCTTCCTTCGCAAGGCTTTCACCAGCCATAAAAATCTTTACTTGTTTCCCTACACCCTGAATTCTTATATCGCCATCACCTCCTTTTCAATTCTCCAAGCAAAAAATCGCCTATTAGCCCCCTCTTGTGAGTTGTAATTCTGCTAATTGGGATATTATAACAGCTTTGGGGATTGAAGTCAACAAGAAAGTAAGGGCGATGAGGTGTAATTCTTTGCATCTTCGCGGTAAATATTTTGAATCATGCTAAATTTTTCAAAAAAATATATTGATTAATGCCCTGTGGATATGGTATAATAGTAATCGGTAATCGGTTTCTGGCTGAATGCTGATAGCTTAACACTTAATTAACTCAAGTTGCTACCTATTAACATTCCTATCAATGGCTTGTTATTGTCCCTGTCCGTAAAACTCAGGCGAATTGTCGGCATGGTTCAAATCAGGGTAGCAAACTGAGTGGGCAAGTGGATGGCTGTATTCCACTAATTCCCCCTTAGAAAAGGGGGTTAGGGGGTTGTAATCCTCTGTCCTTTGTAACTCTGTGGTGAACAGTTTTGAACCATGCCGAATTGTCGCAAAAGATTGAAGCACGGACACCCACAAGGGGATGTCCCTACAGGTGAATAATAAACGAACGAACATAGGTGGCAACTTAGGTTAGTTATGAAAAACAAAACAAAAGGAGAAAAATCATGAAGACACTAAAGTTAGTAGCTATCGTAGGGCTTGTATTATTTATCAACGGTTGTGGACAAAAGTCAAAGCTGCCACAGGATAATGTTGAAAAACTGATAAGCCAATTGCAGAGTACGGATGAGTATACCAGGGTTATGGCTGCTTATTCATTAGTTGATGTAACTGATAAAAGGACAGTTAAGCCATTAATTAAGGCATTACAGGATGAGAGTTCAGCTGTTCGTACCAAGGCAGCCTTAACATTAGGGATGTTAGAGGATAAGAAGGCTGTTTCTGCCTTGATCAGAACATTGAAAAAAGATAAGGTGGAAGTGGTGCGAAGTAGTGCGGCTGAAGCACTTGGCTACACAAAAGATAAAAAGGCGGTTGGTCCATTAATAGCTGCCTTGAAAGATAAAGATGGTGGCGTGAGAGGAAATGCTGCTGTAGCCTTGGGTAGAATAGGTGATACAAGGGCAATCAATTCCCTTACACCTCTCCTGAAGGATGAAAGCAGCCAGACCCAGATTAAGGCAGGCTTTGGATTGGGAATGCTTGGGATAGAAGAGGGAAGAAATTTTCTGATTAGTAGCCTTAAGAATAAGGATAAAGAGATATGTATTGAGTCAAGCCTGTTCCTTGGTGAGTTGAAGGATAAAAGAGGGCTGGATGCCTTGATTGCCTTATTGAGCGATGAGATGGCTATCTGTCGGCATGCAGATGGAGAAAAGGCTGACCATAATAGATGTGAAAATAATATGTTACGAAAAAAGATTATCAGTGCCATTGGAGATATACAAGATCAAAAGGCAATAGATGCACTAATCTCTGACCTGAATAATCAAGCACAGGATGTTCGCAAAATAACGGTAGAGGCTATAGGTAAGCTTGGTGGAACGCAATCTGCAAAGGTATTGATTAATATCCTCAATGATAAGTCGGGGGGTGTCAGAAATGAGGTGGTAGATGCCTTCTTCAAGATGGGAACCGTGTCCATCCCCTGTCTAATGGAAGGATTAAAGCAAGATAATGAGTGTGTTAAGGGAAACTGTGCAACTGTTTTGGGGAAGATGAAGGAAAAAACAGCCATTGAGCCTATAATCAAGCTATTGGACGATAAAAACTGGTTAGTACGCATTCAGGCTGCCCGTGCCTTGGGTAGTATCAATGATAAAAAGGCGATAAATCCATTGATATTATCCATGGATGATAAGATTAATGAGGTGAAAGGTGTTATGATTGATACACTTATCACCTTTGGTACGGCTACCGTTCAACCCTTGATTAAAGCCTTACAGGATAAAAATGATAATATCAGGAATGGGGCAACTGTTGCCTTAGGTATGCTGGCAAATACAACTGCTGTTGAGCCTTTGATTGCTGTTCTTAAGGATAAAAATCCACAAATTCGTAAGGGTGCGGTTATGTCTCTGGGTATGTTGGGTGACAAGCGAGCTGCTGTTCCAATCATCGCACTCTTAAAGGATGAGGATAAACAGGTAAAAATAAATGCAATTACATCACTTGGTGTATTTAAGGATAATAAAGCAACGCAGCCATTAGTCAAAGTGCTAAAGGATGAAAAGGATCTGGATATTCGCAGGATGATAGTGGTTGTCCTTGGTGAGATAGCAGATCCGGCTGGAATTGATGGCTTGATAGGGGCATTAATTGATAAGGATGTAACAACTCAGGAGAATGCAGCCCGTTCCTTGATTAAAATAGGTAAGCCATCTGTAGAAAAATTGATTACTGTAGTGAGTAATAAAAAGAGCGACCCGACTGTCAGACAATACGCCATCACTATCCTTGGCAAGGTAGGCAAAAGGGGTGATAAGGTGCTTATCAATACAGCCATTGTTGCCCTTAACGATAAAAACGATGAGCTTCGCCGGCGAGCTGTTATTGTTCTGGGAATGATTGGCAATAAGCAGGCTGTTGATAGCTTGATTAATAGCCTTAGCGATAAGAGTTCCCCGGTGCAAAAAAATGCTGCAGAGGCATTGGCAAGGATAGGCAAGCCCGCGGTAAACCCATTGATTAATGCCTTATCACATTCAAATAAGGATGTGAGAGGGTATAGTGTTTATGCCCTGGGCAGGATAGGTAATCCCAAATGTGTCAAATATATAAAGAAAATAGCCGCTAATGACCGTGATAAAATGGTGCGAGAGACTGCAAGGCAGGTGTTGGAAAAGAGGAAGTTTTAATGGCTGGATGAAATTGTAGGGGATAAAAATGACACAACGATTAATTATCCTGATAATATTGCTTGCTTTTTTCTCTGCTTGTTCTCAGGTAGAGTCAAGGCAAATCTTCAGGGCTAAAAAGAATGTCTCAAGCTATGCCCGAGATCTTCCTGGCGTAAAAAAGCATGAGATTATAGCTGTAAAATGTGTAAAAGACTCTGAAGATGCCAGAAAATTTCTTGAAAGAAATGGTGTAACCTCAAGCATAATAAGGGTAAATTCCGGTGATATTGTGCTTGTTGTCAGAATTTATTACAGGCTTCAATGGATGGGGAAAAATATTATCTTTGTCTGTGACTCAAGGGGAAAGATGAAGGATATGATTGAAAGGACGAGGCCGGAGAGGCCGTATGTGCGATGGTAGGGATTATGGAAACTAAAAAGTAACTGCTCAGTGGGGGAATTTGCCACGGAGATACAGAGAAGAATTTATCCGCAGATTACGCAGATTACGCAGATGAGAAAGACAACAAAAACAAAAAATCTGAATCTGCGTAATCTGCGTAATCTGCGGATAATCTTAGTCTGAGTCTGGGGTGAGTAATTACCTGAAATCTTACAATTCAGGAGGTTGAAAATGAACACAAAGGATAAGGAAATATTAGAGATATTGGAGAAGGATGCAAAGATTCCTTTGGCAAAGATTGCCCTTATGGTTGCCTTAGACGAGAAGGATGTAGAATCAAGGATAAGCAACCTGGAGAAAAAAGGGATTATTCTCCAGTATAAAACGATTATTAATTGGGAAAAAACAGACGAAGAAAAAGTTTATGCCTTTATTGAGGTCAAGGTAATCCCGGAAAGGGATACAGGATTTGACACCATTGCCAAAAGGATATACAACTTTCCAGAGGTTCATTCCCTGTATCTTATAGCCGGGGATTATGATTTTGCTGTGGTTGTAGAGGGAAAGAGTATGAAGGAATTGGCCTATTTTGTTGCTGAGAAATTGGCACCCTTGCCCCATATCCAGAGTACAGGCACACACTTTTTGCTTAAAAAATATAAGCTCGATGGCAAGATCATTGAGGAGGAAATACAGGATAAAAGGCTGGCAATGACATTGTAGTTGACAGTTGACAGTTGACAGGGATCAGATATTAACTTCTGCCCCTGTCAACTGATCCCTGTCAACTGTCAACTGATCCATCAGGAGATAACCATGAAAAACTTAATTTCACACAAAGTTAATACCATTCCACCCTCCGGAATACGGCGATTCTTTGACTTAATTGCATCAATGGAGGGGGTTGTCTCACTTGGGGTGGGAGAGCCTGATTTTGTTACACCATGGCATATTCGTGAGGCAGCTGTTTATGCTATTGAACAAGGGTATACTTCCTACACATCAAACGCTGGCTTACCTCAATTACGAAAAGCAATCAGCCAGAGGCTGGATGATGATTATAATCTTACCTATTCACCTGAGGATGAGATTCTTATTACGGTTGGTGTAAGTGAGGCACTTGATCTGATATTGAGGGCAATCATTAATCCAGGGGATGAAATCATCATCCCTGAGCCCTGCTATGTTTCGTACAAATCATGCACCATCCTTGCCGGTGGTGTCCCTGTAATTATTCCTACCATGGATACAGGGTTTAAGGTTACACCAGACCAGATAGAGGCTGCCATTACACCCAAAACAAAGGCTCTCCTCATTTCCTATCCATCCAATCCCACTGGCACAGCATTAAACAGGGATGAGCTTATGGGTATTGCAGAGGTAATAAAAAAACATGATCTATTGGTTATCTCAGATGAAATATATGGGCTTCTTACCTATGATCAGCCATTTACGACCATTGCCTCTTTGCCGGGAATGAGGGACAGGACTATTCTTTTAGATGGTTTTTCCAAGGCATATGCCATGACTGGCTGGCGGGTGGGATATGCAGCCGGGCACAAGGATATTATTTTCGCAATGTGCAAGATTCATCAATACAGCATGCTTTGTGCGTCTATTGTCAGCCAGATGGCAGCTGTAGAGGCACTTAAAAATGGCAAGGCACAGATGGAAAAGATGCGGGATGAATATAACCACCGTCGAAGATTAATCGTTGATGGATTTAATCATATAGGATTAGATTGTTTTATGCCAGAGGGTGCATTCTATGCCTTTCCTTCTATAACATCTACAGGCTTGAGCTCTGAGGAATTTGCGGAAAAGTTACTCTTTGAAGAAAAAGTAGCTGTTGTACCGGGAAATGTGTTTGGTGATTGTGGCAGCGGTTATATTCGGTGTTCATATGCCACATCTCTGGAAAATATTGAAGAGGCATTGCGAAGGATACAGAGATTTGTTGGAAGGATGATCGAGAAATGAAATGCAATGCAATGCTACTCTGAATACCTTAATTCTCC
This sequence comes from Candidatus Desantisiibacteriota bacterium, assembly GCA_043806395.1. Classification (GTDB taxonomy): domain Bacteria; phylum UBA9089; class CG2-30-40-21; order CG2-30-40-21; family CG2-30-40-21; genus CG2-30-40-21. The sequence goes on from JAZDHC010000317.1 coordinate 19,742, forward strand.
GTGGTAAGTAGTTACGACTCCTGATAATTTATATACTTATTCCTCCTTCCAAACGGCTGAAACTCCTGCCCCCCGCCCTCGAAAAACTTTGAGAAATATTCTAAGAATTGCAATCTGCTTGAATGCACAAACCCGCCAAGGGTATTTATAACAATATTAAACGAATGACCACCAATAAGGATAAGTCCAGCCAGAACATAACCGAGATAGGGTATCTCTGTGGTCATCTTTGCCACCCCATTGACGGTCATAGCAATCGCACTTGTAGCCAGTCCTAAGGCAAGCAATCGAGCATAAGAAAGCACATCGCCAAAATAGCCAACCACATTATACAGGCTGATAACCCCACCAAACAGCTTGCCGAAGATACCCTTATTTTCTCTGCCCTGAGTAAGGATAAGGGCAATGGCCATAATAGATGCCCCTTTACTTGCCACTGCGGTTATTTCCGGGGGTACCTTGCCGCCAAGGATAAAGCTGTATCCCATGGGCAAAAGAAAAATAAGAAAAACGAGCCATGATACCTGATCCAATAAGACATTTAAGAACATTTTGTCACGAATATTAGCACAGGCTTTAATTGTAATGCCTGTAAATATCTGGATAATCCCAAGACCCAGAGCTAATTTCAACATATCAAGAGGGTTTGCTATGGGATTAATAATAACTATTTTTTGAAGCAGTTGAGGTAAAACAGATACCTCAATCCCAAACCAGCCGCCGGTTATTGCCCCAATAGCTATTGTGGAGATACCACACCATAATAGCATCTTGACTAATTTTGCACCACTCCCTGTTGGCTTAAATTTTTTCAGGATGAAGATAGAAATGGCTGCCAATATTATCCCATAACCCGCATCTGTAAGACAACACCCAAAAAATATGATGAAGAATGGGGTAAGAAATGGTGTTGGATCGAATTCACGGTAATGAGGTCTGCCATAAAGTGTGGTCACAAACTCAAAAGGGGAAACATAAGAATTATTGTCCAGGGCAATTGGTGGCTGTTCTCCCTTCTTAGGAGAAGAGGTGGTAATCGCTAATTCCGCCGATATTTTTTCCAGCTCTCCCCTTATCACTATCTCATCCCTTGTTCTGATCCAACCCTTAATAAAAAAGACCTGTTTAGTATGGGCAAATTTAGCCTGTATCTGTCCCTTTTGGATATTCTCAAAGACAAGGTCATACAAAACAAGTGCGTTGTCCCGTTCATTCTTAGCAAAATCCCTGCACTGCCTCTTTATTTTAGCATATTCTTCATCTATTACAGAACGATCTATCTGTATCTGTCTCATCACCTCAGCTGGTTTGCCAGTAATACCTTCGAACCTGATTAGTTTACACCCATGATGATTGAGAATGACAAGAATTCTGGAGGCATCATCCCTTAGCATCAGCAAAAAAAGATAATCCATAGTATTGCTTTCGCTTATTACCTGTAGTTCAAAGCCTGTTGTTAATTTACTAATCTCTTCTTGAATTCCTGGCAACGCCCCTTTTTTGGCAATAACTAACTGGCTTGTAACCATAGCCATATCCTGTAAATTCTGCAAGGCAGCATCCAAATTCTGCCAGGGAGACAATTCAACCAATAGATCCTGCTTTTTAGATTTTTCCAATTGCAGACAAGCCATCCTGTTTTCCATCTCCAAGCATTGAGAATAGAGCTGGTTGATATCTGTTCCTTGCCTGATATTCTCTATTTCCTGAGGGGTAATCGTTAATTCAGCAGGAGAAAGCATGGCTAATAGGCATTTCTGCCCCTCCAAGTAGCCAGATGTGAAATTGATAATATACTCTAATTGGCTTAAGTCTTCTTCAAGGTCGACTGTTTGAACAGGATTCAGGGCAATGGAGGGCATTTGCAATTCATCTTTGGCATCAGAAATATGAACACAACCCAAGCTCATCAGGGTATCAATTACTTTTTCCCTTAGTGGACCATATCCTGAAAGCTGAAATTTTTTCATTTGACTAATAGCCATAAGTTTACTCCATTTGGTGATCAGGTCATAGGGTCATAAGGTTATCAGTAATCTTTATTACCCTATGACCTGATGACCTGATGACTGATCACTATTCTCCCACTGCGTTCTCTGCGGTGAATATTCACCCCATAATCTTTGCCACAATAAACTTCACAGCCCCATCCATATTTTGCAGGGCATTGGACTGTATCCCCTGAATCAGCCTTTCATTCTCCTGTTTTAAGGCAGATATCTGGCTTTCCGTCTCAATCTTTACGGCTTCCATACATTTCTTTTCTGTTTCCTGAACTTGTTTTTTAACCCCAGCATTCAATTCCTGTTTTTTTGCCTCTGTTTCAACCAGCATCCTTTGTGCCTCTTTATGAGCTTCAGCCACAAGTTGCTGTCCTTCTTGTTCCGCCTGATTTACTGTTTTCAATAATTCAATCATAGATATAAACACCTGCCTCTGATGAGATGATTTAGTAAGGATATGATAGCAGAAATTTCCTTACATGTCAATATAAAAAATCATCGTTTCAAGAACGAAGTGCAACATAGATTAGAGAAAAAGACGGGGATTCCCTCTCTCTAAAGAAAATGTAACTACTCAGCTATTGTTATTTCATACATATTTCATGGCTATTCAGATGTGTAATGAAGGAGAAAAGGGGAAAAAAAGGGAAATGGAGAAAAGAAGTGAATGTCTGCATCCTATCTATTTCCCCAATTCTCCCCTTTCTCCACTTCTCCTTCATTACACATCTGGAATATAGTCTGAGTAGTTACAAGAAAACAGATCAATCCGATTAATTAGGTGGCAAGAGGTTAACAAAATTGTAGAATTTAGATGCGTTTGCCCTGCATATTGTATGCCTCTCAGGCCAAATTCCTATTCCGTAACAGCCTGTCGAGCAACACAGTGGGGGGATCAGTATTCCCCCACCGACTAAATCTTGTCCTTGCGGACAGCCGCAAACAGTCCTTACCTTGTTACCGGCAATGTCTTTGTCAAGGGTACAGCCACTGTGACACTAACCATTGAATCAGGCGTAGAGGTAAGGTTTGCAACAAACACATCCTTAATCATTGGGGGCACAGGCGGTACTGAAAAAGGCAAGCTGATGGCTGACGGCAGCGAAGGAACCATCACCTTTACCGCTGACGGCACAACTACCGCAGGATACTGGGGTGGCATCATTTTTAATGATTACAGTGATGATGGAAGTCTGCTTATGAATGTAGTGGTAGAGTATGGTAATGCTAATATCTACTGCATTAATGCTTCACCATCGATTCAAAAATCTATCATCAAGAATAGCTCAGGATATGGTATCAGATGTGAAAACTCCTCTCCTTGGATAACCAATGATACTATTAAAGATAACTCATCTCATGGTATCTTTCTTGAAGGCAGTTCCAAGCCTACCATTGCTATATCTACCATTACCGGCAACAATTATGGTATTTATTGCAAAGATACTGTCCCACAGCCTACGATGGATAATAATACCATTGCTGCCAATACCTTTGCCATGAGGATCTCGCCCAATACTGATTTTTCTACCAACACCATTTATGGCAATACCAATGAGAGGATTGAAATATTGGGAGGGAATATAACGAGTAATAAACTTTGGAAGAATTTCAATCATGCTTATGTTATCTTAGGTACTGTCTCTGTCAAGGGTGCTGCTACTGCGACATTGACCATTGAACCAAGTGTCCATGTAAGGTTTGCAACAAATACGAGTTTAATCATTGGCGGCGAAGGTGTTGGCAAATTGATTGGTTAACAGGTAAATAAACAGGTGCTGTCCCCGGTTTTTCCCAATGTCTGACCCCAAATCCCCCAACAGCAATCTTTTCTATTGACAGGTTATGGATAAGAGCGTATAATGATGAATGTTGGATGAGGATGGGGGCATATAAAGGGGCAATGTTCCTATTTAATCGGAAGACCTCGAACGGGATAAAAAACGGGTGCTGTTCCCGGTTTTTCTAACAAGGAAAAATATAAACATAAGGAGAAATTTATTATGCATAGTACAATTATGAGAGATCCTATAACTCAAAGGCAATTGCCAATTATTATGGAAAATGGTAAACCTAAAGCAGTTGTAATAACTGTTGAAAGATTCCATGTGATGGCAAAAATGTTGGGAGTGCTGAATAAAGAGGATATTAATGAAGCAATTTTGCTAAGTCAATCTGAAATTGCAAGAGTAGCTATAGATAAAGGAATACTTGCTATTAAACAAGGAAAGGTAAAGCCATGGGGGAAAAGCTGATAAGATATTCTGTTCTCTGTTCAGCTTTCAAGGTATTCAAGGTCTGACCCCAAATCCCCTAAAGCGAGGACCGAAATGTCCGTGGAAGAAAAAAGAGATTGGAAAAATTTAGTATTGTGTTCCCGAAATTTCCAAGTCCTTTATTATACGAGGAGGTTGTAAGAAAAAATGAGCGTAGGATTAGAGGTAGGCATTAGAAAAAAAAGTGATGATATAATCACTCTTGAAATTAAAAAGAAAAATTTTGAAGCATTCTCCAATGCGGTTGGTTTGTTTAGGAAGGGATTTTTTGATATTTTAGATGCTTCAGAGAGGGATTCTAAAGAAGGCAGAATTAAAGAGAGGAAATCTTTGTTGGAGATAGTAAATGATTAAAGTTTTTACTACCAAAACCTTTGACCAATTATTTCTTGAACTTAACGAAAAGATCCAGAAGAAAGCAGCAAGAAAGACTGATATTTTTAGAGAAAATCCGTTTGATCATACACTCAGAACAGAAAAATTGCATCCCAAACGGTATGATGTATGGAGTTTTAGGGTAGATTTGGACTACAGAATTGTCTTTAGGTTTATGGAGAAAGGAGTGGCAGAATTTATGTTTATTGGTCATCACAACCAGATATACGATTACAGAATATTTAACTAAGGAGGTTGAAAAGATGTCTACTCGACGAAGATTGATCCGATTTGACTGGGCAGTAAAAAAGCTGTTAAGGAGTAAGGCTAATTTTGATGTGTTGGAGGGTTTTTTAAGTGAACTGCTTAAAGAGGATATAACTATAAAA
>JAZDHC010000318.1:0-4462 GCA_043806395.1 Candidatus Desantisiibacteriota bacterium
ATAATCAATGCCCTTCTGGCTTTTCAGGTTTGGATTGCCTATATTTTCATCTATCCAATATATATTCGTCGGGAATTGGGAGTTATGGGCATAGGCAAGTTTCAGACTTGTCTTATCTGAAATATCATATTTAAGGCTCAACCTTGGGGTTAAGGCAGTATCATGGACAAGATCAAGTCGTTCATGCCGCAAGCCAATATCTGCTGTAAGCTGTGAATTTATACTCCATCTATCCCATACATAAAAACCCATATATTTAGCATCCTTGTTGAGATCATATTGATCAGTTTTGGTTCCCCTGGTCAGATTCCCTGTGGCTGTTCCGCTTATTATCTCAGATTCCATTTTTCCATTAAAATTCAGATCATTGTTAGAAAGGTATGTGCCGATTCTTAATTTATGTGAGGGAGTAACCTGCCAATCAACATCACTTCTCAAATTAGTATCTATTGGCTTCATCTTTTCCTGCCATGAGTATTCAGGATGATGGAAATTAAAATTCCCTTTATCTATTTTATATGACAGGGTTGTCTGGAGGAAGAGTTTTTCTGTTGGTATCCATTTATGATCAACACCCAGAATTCCCATCTGGTAGTCATAATTAAAAGTACCCCCTGAAGCCTCTGGCTCATCCTCTTCCGTTAACTTCTTCATATCCATGCCCTCGCCAGCATAGACACCAAAGACTGTAAGTTTATGCCTTGGTGAGAGATCAAAATAGAGCTTGGAAAAGCTATCGTTGAAAAATGGAAAAACATTGGACTCTTTTCTGTCGGTAAAAAACTTGGCAAGGAAGTCATAGAAGGTGCGTTTGGCAGAAAACAAATAGGACGATTCCTCTTTTTTGATGGGTCCCTCTAAGAACAATTCAGTGGTTGTTGGGGAAATATCGAATAATCCTGAGAATTTATGCAAATCCCCCTTCTTATATCGAATATCAATACATCCGGCCAAGGAATTTCCACCCTCTGCTGGAAATCCGCCAGCATAAAAGTCAACCTCATCTATCAATCTGGTATTAAACATGGTCATCATTCCACCCCAGCGATAAGGCCAGTCAATAAAGACCCGATCCAGCATATAAATAGTCTCCATTGGAAAGCCACCCCTAACGAACATCGCCCCTGAGAAATTACCAGGGGTAATCACCCCGGGTAAGGTTTTTAATGTCTCGGCAAGATCGTTAAAAAGACTGACCGAGCTATCCTTTATCTGATCGGCAGCAACCGTCTCCTTGCTGATAACCACCTCATCCTTTGGTTCAGGCTTTGGTGCCTCCACCACAAACTCCTCACCATAAAATGTCAGGGATGGGGAAGTAATCGTCCCAGAATCTTCAGCATAAATAACATGGGAAAAGAGAAGAAAGAAAGCGGTGAGCAAGAAAATATTTTTTTGATTGAGCATAATATCCTCCTATTGTTTAAGGGCAGACACATAGGTCTGCCCCTACCGTGCCTAATATTATAACAAACACCACAACCAAAGTCAAGGAAAAATGATTAGACACTTGAAAGTTGTTGACAATAGAGCTATTTTATGGTAAACTCTTAATTATGCCAAAAAGACGGGGTAGTAGAGATGGGGAACATATTGGGGTAGTATTGGGACGATTACTCCAACGAATAAAGGTGTTTGATGAGGGGAAACCAGTTCCTTTGATAAAGAAAATAGCCGAGGGTACTGCTATCCAGAAATGGCCAGAGGTTGTAGGCAAGATAACCTCTTCTCATACAGAGCCACTCAGGATTAAGGGGAGTGTTTTATTTGTTGGTGTGGATTCCTCTATCTGGGCAAATGAGCTTTCCTTGTTAAAGCTACAAATAATACGGGATATAAATAAGGCTATCGGACAGGAACTGATTAGGGATATATATTTTAAGATTATGGAGATTGGGAATAATAGGTGATTGTGACGCACGGCAATATAATTACATTAAATAACTCAGGGAGGGAATCAGTGGCAACAGAATATCAAGCAGAACAGATTCAGGTATTAGAAGGCTTGGAGGCGGTTAGAAAGCGGCCAAGTATGTATATTGGTGATGTTGGGGTCTATGGGCTACATCATTTAGTTTATGAGGTTGTTGATAATAGTGTTGATGAGTCGCTGGCTGGATTTTGTAAGGAGATTCAGGTATTCCTGAATCCTGATGGCAGCGTAACGGTTATTGATGATGGCCGCGGCATACCGGTAGATATGCATCCTATTCATAATAAGCCCGCGGTAGAAATAGTTTTAACCGTATTACATGCTGGTGGAAAATTTGACAAGGATTCCTATAAGGTCTCTGGTGGTTTACATGGTGTGGGTATTTCTGTGGTTAATGCCCTTTCCCAGTGGCTTGAGGTTGAGGTAAAAAGAAATGGGAGTGTTTATCATCAAAGATATGAACAGGGCAATCCTGTATCTGAACTAAAAATTATTGGTACATCGACAAACACAGGTACAACGGTTCGTTTTATGCCTGATAAAGAGATATTTGAAACTGTAGAATTTTCTTTTGATACCCTATCCCAGCGGCTCAGGGAACAGGCTTTTTTGAACAGGGGCATAAAGATTGATATAACAGATGAAACTCATGATAAAAAGCATTCTTTTCAGTATGAGGGTGGTATCTCTTCTTTTGTAGAATACTTAAATAAAAACAAAACACCTGTTCACGAACCCCCCATCTATTTTTGTGGCTCAAAGGATGATACTGAGGCAGAGGTTGCTTTTCAATACAATGATGGCTATCAGGAAACCATCTTCAGCTATGCAAATACCATCAATACCCGTGAGGGCGGGACACATCTTATTGGATTTAAGTCAGGCTTGACCAAAACCATAAATGAGTATGCTAAAAAGAATAATCTGATAAAAGATGCCTCTCTTTCAGGGGAAGATGTCAGGGAAGGGCTTACAGCCATTATTAGCGTGAAAATTCGAGAGCCACAGTTTGAGGGACAAACAAAGGCAAAATTAGGAAACAGTGAGGTAAAAGGGATAATTGATTCTATTGTGGGCCAAGGATTAGAACGATTCATGGAGGAAAACCCAGCAATAGCAAAAAAAATAGTAGAAAAAGCATCTCTGGCAGCAAGGGCAAGGGACGCAGCCAAAAAAGCACGGGAATTAACCAGAAGAAAAGAAGTTCTTGATTCAAATTCCCTGCCCGGCAAATTAGCTGATTGTTCGGAAAAGGACCCGAAGCTATGTGAAATATATATTGTTGAGGGTGATTCAGCGGGTGGCTCGGCTAAACAGGGACGGGATAGAAGGTTTCAGGCTATTCTACCACTCAAGGGAAAGATTCTGAATGTGGAAAAGGCAAGATTGGATAAGGCGTTGGGCAATGAAGAAATCTCAGCACTCATTACAGCTATTGGGGCTGGTGTGGGACAGGATGACTTTGATGTTAAGAAGATAAGATATGATAGGATAATTATTATGACAGATGCTGATGTAGATGGCTCTCATATCCGCACACTGATACTTACCTTCTTTTTCCGATATATGCCATCATTGATTAGCAGTGGACATGTGTATATTGCCCAGCCTCCCTTATATTGTGTTAAAAAAGGGAAAGAGGAACATTATGTTTACTCAGATGAGGCAAGGGATGCTAAGTTAAATGAATTGGGCAGACGCGGAGGTGTCCATGTTCAACGATATAAAGGGTTGGGTGAAATGAACCCTGAACAGCTATGGAGCACAACCATGAATCCAGAAACACGAACAGTCCTTCAGGTTGTCCTTGAGGACTTAGTCGAGGCAGATAATACCTTTAGTATGCTTATGGGCGATAAGGTTGAACCAAGAAGAGAGTTTATTCAACAAAATGCTAAGTATGTCAGGAATCTGGATGTGTAGGTAGGAATTTACCATTTTTTTCTTGACAAAATTAAAACAATGTGGTATTATATCTTCATTAGCGGGAGTAACTCAGTGGTAGAGTGCAACCTTGCCAAATCTTCCCGCTGCATCGTGAACATTCACGAATTGAGTCGCAAGTAGCAATCATCACGCGGACGTAACCGTTGCTGAGCGTTGCCTGCCACCGCGTGCTGTTGCACCGCGTTTCAGATCAAAAGTGGGGAGTTTGGTGGGGAGCAAAACCGGCGTGATTGACGCCCCGTGGGAAGCTCCTGAGCTGCGTACCGAGCAACGCAAGACGGATGCAGTCGAGGCTAGGGTCGGGTTATGTCTGTCCGCTCGTGAAACTGGATCATGCAGCGGAGGATCGGATCGATTGTCGTGGGAACGGAACCCGTGACGACCTGTTCGGAGAGGACGCACCTCTCATTCTGACGCTCGGCCTCCGGGAACGTCAGACATGGGACTCTCTGCAAGGAGTTCACGCCCGAGGCGTTTGGACTTCCTGCGGCACGCAAGGTAGAAACCTCGAAGGCTTCTCTCGATACTGCACAAGGGACGCTGCCATGGATCTACAAGGGAAACTTCTGGGACAGTTGGATG
>JAZDHC010000319.1:0-4017 GCA_043806395.1 Candidatus Desantisiibacteriota bacterium
AATGATTTTTCATGGGCAACGGAGATGGCTAATTACTTGGTACAAAAGGGCATTCCATTCCGTGATGCTCACCATATAGTTGGCAGGATTGTGGCGAATAATCGGGATATTACAGAATTTACCTTAAAGGAACTCCAAGAATTCTCAGAGCTGTTTGAGAATGACATATTTGAGGTTACCAAACCTGAGTATGGAATAAATCAAAAGAATTCTGCAGGTGGAACGGCCTGTAAACAGGTAAAGGAACAGATTGAACAGGCAAGAAAATTAAATATTAGCGTTTCGTTGCCTTTTGTCTCATTACAAACTTAGCTATTCTACCGATTAAATACACATCACTTTGTATCCATATTTTACACACACCACGGATCCGCAGCCATATAATCTTTTTCTTTGGAATAATAATATGCCCTGGCTCTACAGCCGCCACAGATTTCCCGATATTCACAACCCCTGCATTTTCCCTTATAGGCAGAACTTCGGAGCTTCTGAAGTATGGGAGATTGACTCCACAGGACAGAGAATGGTGTTTCCTTAATATTTCCTATTATCAGCGGCAGATATGGGCAGGGGGAGATATCCCCATTGGGCAGAATGCAGCAATAACTTATCCCTGCCAGACAACCTCGCATAAAGTGAGGGGACATGCAGCCTGCTTTAGATGCAAGGGGCATAAATTGAGGGGCACAGGTGGGTTTTAATTCAAAGGCGGGATTTTTTAACTGTCTTTCTGTAATATCCTTTAGCAGGGCAATATATTTTTTTTGAGACATCTGAGTCGTTAATTCTTTTGCCCGTCCGGTATGTACCAAAAAAAAGATGTGATGTGCCTTTGCCCCAAGCCGTTGTGCTATATCAGCAAGTTCGGCAAGTTCATCCATATTAAAATCCATAACTGTAGTGTGTATCTGAAAATCAAGCCCCACCTCAAGACAGGCATTGATACCATTCATGGTTTGTTCAAAAGATCCCGGGCATTGCCTGAATTCATCATGGTTTTTTGAATTACTGCTGTCAAGGCTTATCCCTACCCGACCAATTCCAACATTTTTCAATCTCTTTGCTACCTCTTGATCAATCATCGTTCCGTTGCTTCCCAAAACACAACGAATCCCCATAGATGCAGCATATTCAATCAATTCATAGATATCATCCCTGAGAAGTGCCTCCCCGCCAGAAAAGATGATGCGATCAAAGCCGCTTTCACGGAGTTCAAACAACAGGTGTTTGCCCTCAATAGTATTCAGCTCATGCTCATCCCTTTCCCCAGCATCACGATAACAATGCTTACACCGCAGATTGCACGCCTTAGTCATGTTCCATGAAACAAACATAGTACCTCCAGAAGGGGTCAGTTGACAGTTGACAGTTGTCAGTTGTCAGCCAAAACCAGAGATACAACAAATACCTGTGTCTGTTCTCTGCTGTCAACTGTTCCCTGCCAACTGCCAACTTCCTAAATATATTCCCCAAACCTTTCCTTTCTCCTTTCCAACACATTTAAGAAGGCATCAACCACTTTAGGATCAAACTGTTTGCCAGCACACCTTTTAAGCTCCATGATTGCGGCATCGACATCAAGGGCATTTCTGTATGGTCTATTAGAAACCATTGCCTCAAAGGAATCAGCCACCTCAATAATTCGAGCCTCAATGGATATTTCATCCCCGGATAAGCCATTTGGATACCCTCTTCCATCTATCCTTTCATGATGCTGTGAAACACCAGTTACTATTTCTTTTGGAAATTCTCCGGATGAAAGGATCTTAAAGCTGGTAAATGGATGATTTTTTACCTTTTCAAACTCATCTTGTGTTAATCCACCAGGTTTAAGAAGTATATTCTCTGGCACGCCAATCTTTCCAATATCATGAAGAAGGGTAGCTATTTCAATGGTTTCTATGACTGCCTCTGACATGCCAAGCTCCCGGGCAGTAGCGACAGCATACCATGCTGTTCGTTCGCAATGCCCCCGGGTATGAATATCCTTAGCCTCTATTGCCTCTGCCAGAGAACGGGTAATGTTTACAAGATTGGTCTTAATTGCAACAACCAACCTCTTATTCTCAATAGCTATTGCAGACTGAACAGCCAAATTGCTCAAGACTTGAATCTCATCTACTGTATATTTATGAGGCATTGCAGAATAAACCGTAAGCACACCAAGTATACTATCCTTCATCAATAAGGGTACGGATAACATGGAAACAATTCCTTCATCTATCACCTGCTGTGGGTTTTCCAGAAGATTGTTTGTTCTTACATCCTCTACAGCTATTGGTCTTCCTGTCTCTGCCACCCGACCAATAATACTCCTACCCATTTTTATCTCATGCCTTTCATCAACATACTTCTTGCTCAAACCACAAGATACAGTCATAATCAGCTCTTTTTTTCCCTGATCCAATAGCCGCAAGGAACATTTTTTTGTATTAAGGGTTTTGGCTGTATTCTTAACAATGGTATCTAAGACATCCTTTAGTTCAACGAAGGCTACCATGGTTTTGCTTATCTGGTTTATAGCCGCAATCTCTACATTTTTCTGCTCAAGTAAAAATTTATCATTGCATAACTCAGAGATGAGCTTGCTTATGTCTTCCATATCCTTCAAAATGGTGTTCAATTTTCCCTTTGGCAATATTTTTACATTCTTGTCCATCGTTTTATTTCTGGAGCACAGTTTCTCAGAAACTATCCCCCCAACAAGGATGTCTGTCATCATAACAGGCACAATCAGGAATAGATTTCCCTGTGGACATACAACCTGCTCCCCTTTACCAGTGACAGATAGCCTTTTTAATGTTTCAGCATAGAAGTCAAAACAGATGCTTGAACCAACATCTGCATGGCTGATCATCTCACAAAAAGCAAGAAGACTTCCATCTATTATCTCCCCTCTTTCATTAATCAACCGCATATTTAGTCCTGATGCCTTCTGAAATATTTTTATCATTTGACGAATCCGAGACGAAGCAATTATCGTTGATAGCGTACATTGTCTGGGCAAGATATTAAATACCTCCTGATATTTTATTATCGTAGGGATTACCCCTAAAGACTTAACCTTACTCAATAATACCATCCAATCTTATAGTCTGTATCTTTTGACCCACAGTATTATAGATATCCATTCTCGAAGCATCCTTAATATATGGAATATGTAAAACAACCTGCTGTTTATTCAATATCTTCAGCCTTTCATCCTCAATAGCCTGCTTCTCGATCTCCTGTTTAACCTTGCGTTTAACCTTAAGGAGACTATCTCCACTATAAAGACCACGATTTTGTTTTTCAGTTGTAGCAGATCCAGTCGTAGTAAATCCTTGGCTATTAGATGAAGCCTTCTTATCAACAGAAAAATATAGGGTTTTTAATGTCCTGCCTGCAAAAGAAACCATGTTAATCTTATAGGTATTTACTCCCGGAAATGACTGAATATTTTTATCCCTTTCTGTATAGGTATATTTGATGCGTATTCTTTCACACACTACCTTATTTTTATTGCAGAAGAGGGATATTTCATAATGTTTAAGACCAATAGCTGCCTCTGTAATCGTGGGAATAATAAAAATTGCAAGAAGTAATAGAAGATATCGGAACATATTCCCTCCGTTTGTATACTCAACAAGGGCATAACTTGCGATTTTTGCAACTATTCAGAAATATACCCCAACCAATTACATTTACTTCTGTAGCTGCAACAATTCGTCTAAGGCGTTCATCAAGAAAAGGCAATAACATTTCATATCGAAGTTTAATCTCTGCTATCTCCATGCTCCAAGTTTAGCATAGTATGGTCTATATTGCAAGAGTTATTTTGTTCCAGTCCCTAAAATGGTAGGGTTTTAATTTGTATTTTGAAGCCTGACCCCATCCGTGTGTTGTTTCAGACGGAATCATAATTTTCTTCCATTTTATTTAGCGATAGTGTATAATCAGAATGGGGTTAAAAATCTATCTAATTGGAGGAATATTATGGGTGAGAAAAAGAGGGAAAATTTCACGGCACAGGAGAAG
>JAZDHC010000320.1:0-2769 GCA_043806395.1 Candidatus Desantisiibacteriota bacterium
GACACGAAGGCACGAAGGAAGACACAAAGGAAGATATTATTAGTGTTTTCTTAGTGTCTTGGTGTCTTCGTGGCAAATCTCCATCTTGCACATTTAGTAGCGGCGCCTGAGAGAACTCCACACTTTATTGAGCAATTACAAAATTCCTACCCTTTAAACCTTATGGGCAAAATATACCAGACACAAACAGGGGAGTTGTTTATCATCGGCTTTGAAAACTGCCATTTGCGGACAGCCTTTATCGCATTTTCAGAAAATGAAGGAAATTGCTCCAAATCATTCCGAATAATCTCTATTCTGGCTGGATTGCCATCCCCATCAATCAGAATCTTCAGGAGAATCAGTCCCTTCATGTCTTTGTAGGCTAAGCGTGGATATTCTACCCCTATAGATTTGATAACCCTGATAGGAGAATCTAAATCAGAAACATCCGCTATTTCAGTCTGTTCTGGCATACCCTTACCATCCGATTCTCCCATGATAGGCTTTTCTATAACCGCTGGAGGGGCAATAATGGGAGAGGGGTCAACGCTTGGGACTATTATGGGGCTTATTTCTGGTGTGTTGCTTTCTTGAGCTACCAGAGGTGTTACCAATGGCAATGGAGCACTAATCTCTGGCTTTTTTTCTGTAATTACTGGCGGGGGCAATGAAGGGTTAACCTGTGGCTTTACTGTCCTTATTTCTTCCTTTTCGTAGCTTAATTCTATGGTGATTGGCTTTTTGGGTTGAATATAGCCTGCTGACGAAATAGAGAAAAATAATGCCCCATGTATTAAAAACGAAGCAAACAAAGAAATTCCAAAAAGATTATGCCTGTGGTTGAACATGAATCGCTAATTGGCTCACTCCAAGCCCCTTTAAGAGGTCAAGAAGATGAACCACCCTCCCATGAAAGACCTTTTCATCAGCCGAAACAATCACCTGAGTTTGTGGATCAGCCTTGATTATCTGCTTAATACTCAAGGCAAGGTCTTTTTCGTTTATACAATATCCATTGTAGGCAATCTTACCCTTGACATCTAAGGACACGGTTATCGGTCTATGAGACGCTGTTTGTCCATGAACAGCCTTTGGAAGCTTTATTCCAAATACCTGAGGACCAATAACCTGTGCTACCAGGATAAAAATTATCAGGATAACCAAGATAATATCCACAAAAGGGGTGATGTTTATTTCTGTAAGCAGGTCATCATCTTGTCGTTTCATTCCCCACCCCTCTCTCCTGATGATACACCTTCAATACCATATGAGCCAAGGCATCCGCATAAACCAGCATATTGCCTACCTTCTTCTTAAAGACATTATAGAATATTGCCGCTGGAATAGCCACCCAAAGCCCAACGGCTGTGGCCACAAGAGCCTCAGCAATGCCTGTTATCACTGATTCCCCACCCTGTCCGGAGATAGCCATATCCTTAAATGAATGGATGATACCCAGAACCGTACCAAAAAGCCCGATAAATGGTGCATTTGCCCCCAATGTTCCCAAAAATGCCAGCCTCTTTTCCAGTTTCATCTTGATAATCAATTCTTCCTGCTCCATTCTCTCCCTCATGGCTTCATGTCCAAGATGGGATGAGGAGATTCCTGCTTCAATAATATGGGCAATCAAGGAAGGATAATCGGATAATACTCTGGATACCTCTGCTAAACCGCCTGATTCAAGCTCTCCACTCATTTTATCCCAGAGCTTTTTTGTATTCTGACCTAACTTATGATAAACAACACCCCTCTCAATAATCACGGCTATGGATAGAACGCTTAAAATAATAAGCAGCCCAAGGATCCAGTTGCTTCCACCTAAGGCAATATTCATCAAAAGCTGTGTAAGATTCATTGTTTTCCTCCATTGTTGCAAGTGTCGGATAAAGACGAGATAGTTTTATTATCTCTTTCCACCTCTGTCGAGTACTCCTTCGGGAGGACATCGTCCCCTATCTACCCTGTTCAAAATTTTATCTCAACCCCGCCCAAAAACATAAATCCAAGCATCTTACTCTCTTTCTTCTTAGTATAATCATCTGAGTAGTAATAGCTGTAAACATTTTTGTGATTATAGATGTCCAGAAATTGGATGTACCATGAACTTCTCTTAAACAGCTGCTCAATCTTAACATCCAATGCCTCATATCGTGGCATTCTCTCGGAATTATACTCCCCCCAGATGGGGTTATAAATCATAGCTGTTGTCGTGCCACTCTCAACTACCCCCACCAGAGGCGTGTAAGGATTGCCGGTATTTAGTTGCCATTTGCCTGACAGTTTCCATTTGGGTGTCAGCTTATAATTCCCTACCACAGCTATCGTATGCCTTCTATCTTGTGCGGTAGGGTAGAGCTTAGGGTCATCTTTTATGCCTTGTTTCACGCCTTGTCCGGTATCCTCAAGGGTATATTTATCATCATCCCTTGTCCTTTCGCTCTTTGACCAGGCATAGCTTATCCAGCCATCAAGCTTTTTCCCTGCCTTGCGTTGCAGAAAAAACTCAAATCCATATGCCCTGCCCTTACCCTTGTTGGAAAATTTAATATCATTATCCTCAACAATCATGTCTTTCAAATCCTTATAATATGTCTCCACCTTCAATCGCAGATCATTGGTGAGTTTCCTTTCCATTCCGAGGATATAATCAATGCCCTTCTGGCTTTTCAGGTTTGGATTGCCTATATTTTCATCTATCCAATATATATTCGTCGGGAATTGGGAGTTATGGGCATAGGCAAGTTTCAGACTTGTCTTATCTGAAATATCATATTTAAGGCTCAA
>JAZDHC010000321.1:0-4076 GCA_043806395.1 Candidatus Desantisiibacteriota bacterium
TATCGCTTTAACCACTCCAAAGTATACATTTAACCCCCGCACATGGAAGTAGAAATACCTCCAGATGACATACTCTGGTGTGGAATGAAAGCGATAAACCTATCTCTTATTTACCCACACAAATCGTGATAGAACCAAAAATATCGTCATTAACCATGGAGGGACAAATGAATTTAACCATAAAACAGCAATTAGTGATAAAGATACGGGATGCAGTAAAACAGGCAATAGTTGAGGGCATATTCCCTGAAGGGTTGACAATCCCGGAGGCTCAGATAGAGTCTCCCAAAAACCCTGAATTTGGTGATTTTGCTACCAATATTGCCTTTCCCTTAACCAAGGTATTCAAGATGCCTCCGCAGGATATTGCCACGATATTGATCAGGTATCTCGAGAAAGAGGAAATGATAAAAAAGATAGAGGTTGCTGGAGCTGGGTTTATAAACTTCTGGATTGCTCCTGCAAGGCTTCATGAGGTATTGAAAGAGATTGAAATAAAGCAAGAAAGATATGGCAGCTCTAATATTGGGCAGGGCAAAAAGACTGTAGTTGAGTTTTTGAGTGCAAACCCAACAGGTCCGCTTCATGTGGGACATGGACGGGGGGCAGTTATTGGGGATATTATTGGCAATATCTTAGAGTTTTGTGGGTATGCTGTGACTCGGGAATACTATATCAATGATGTTGGCAATCAGATGGTTAAATTAGGTGAATCCTTGAAGGTGAGATACCTTGAGCTTCTGGGTGAAAATTTGTCCTTGCCAGAGAATGGCTATCAGGGTGAATATATGATTGATATTGCCAGAAAACTCTATGAATTAGAGGGTGATTCATGTCAGGATAAGGCCGTAATGTATTTTAAGGATTTTGCTATGCGCGAGATATTAGAGAATATTAAACAAAGTCTTTTGTCTTTTGGTGTAAATTTCAATAATTGGTTTGCAGAAAGCACATTATATAATGAAGGAATGCCGAAAAAAGTTCTTGACAAATTAAAAGAAATGGGTTATACTTATGATGCTAATGGGGCATTATGGTTAAAGACAACTGTTTTTGGAGATGATAAGGACAGGGTTTTGATTCGAGAAAATCAAATTCCTACTTATTTCCTTGGCGATATTGCCTATCATTGTAGCAAATATGATCGTGGCTATGAACTCCTTGTGGATCTATGGGGAGCAGATCATCATGGATATATAGACCGATTAAAGGCTGCCTGTCTTGCATTGAGTTATCCTGAAAAAAGTTTAGTTATTCTGCTTTATCAATTAGTTAGCCTCTCTCGAGGCAATCAACCTGTTTCCATGTCAACGCGTCAGGGTGAGTTTGTAACCTTAGATGAAGTTGTTCAGGAAGTAGGGAAGGATGCAACTCGGTTCTTTTTCTGCATGAGAAAATCAGACGCTCATCTTGACTTTGATCTGGAGTTGGCAAAACGACAGTCCCAAGAAAATCCTGTGTATTATGTTCAATATGCTCATGCCAGAATATGTAGTATCCTGCGAAAGGCAAAAGAAGCAGGCTTAGAGATAAAATCCTATGATTCCATTGATATGTCTGTTCTGAACTTATCAGAAGAATTAGCATTGCTTTCTAAAATGTCAATCCTTCAGGATGAGGTCTCAGGTTGCGAGAGATCATTTGAACCTCATCGATTAACTAACTATCTTATGGATATGGTATCTACCTTTCATAACTATTATAATCACCATCGTATCATTTCACCTGATTCTGCTCTGACAGATGCAAGGCTCTTTTTGATAAATGGGTTAAGAATAGTCCTTAAAAATACACTTTCATTGTTGGGAATAAGTGCACCAGAGGAGATGTAGCAGTGTGAAAGAAAGCGGAAAAAAAGAGAACATAACTAAATCAGATATCTTAGGTTTTTTTTATCGTTATCCCATTCGGGCAATTCCCATAATGGAGAAGAAAAAGATAATAGGTATTCTTTTGAAGGATACCTTGACTGCAAGATCAAGTACCATATCTGAATTAAATGTCCCCATGAAAAAGGTAATTTCAGAGCATTTAATTCCTGTTGATACACAAAAGGATTACCATGCGTTGCAAAATCTGCTTCAAAACTTCAAAAAGGTAGAGACAATTCCTGCTTTGGATCAACAAGGAAGGTTGGTGGCAACCTTAAGTAAATCGGATCTTATTTGCTTGTGGGAAAACCATCCAAAGATGTGTGAATTGGAATGGAAGAGGTTGTTTGATGGATTCCCTTATACTGTAATTATTACAGATGAAAAGGGTTGCATTGAATATACCAATCCAGCGTTTTCAGATATAATTATTATTGGTCGGGGCAAAAAGATACATGGCCGTCATCTTGCAGATGTGCTTGAAGGTATCCCTTTGATACAGGATTCACCTGTAATTGGGCAACCAATGGTCATAGATGGGGAAAATTTTATTTGTGATGTAATACCTATGAGCCATGGCGGAAATGGAACGGTGTATTTTATCAGAGCAAGTGGTGAATGATGAGCTGTCAAGAAATGAACAGCAACTTTATAAAACAGGAGATGGAAAAAAGATGATAAATGAACAGGAAAGATTAGATGTTAAAGAGCTGCAAGATAAGACTATTTCAGAATTGATTGATCTTGCCCATGAGGTGAAGATTGAAGGGGCAAGTGGGATGAAAAAGCAGGAGCTTATCTTTGCTATCCTGCAGGCTCAAGCTGAGGCACAGGGGCAACTCTTTGGACAGGGGGTTTTAGAGGTATTGGCTGATGGCTATGGTTTTTTGCGATCCCCAAGCTATAATTATCTTCCAAGTGCAGATGATATTTATGTCTCCCCATCACAGATTAGAAAATTCAGCCTTCATACCGGAGATACTGTTTCTGGTCAGATTCGTTCACCAAAGGAAAGTGAGAAATTCTTTGCCTTGCTCAGGGTTGAGGCTGTAAATTATGATGAGCCTATCGTTGCTTCTCAAAGAATACTGTTTGATAACCTGACCCCACTTTATCCTTTAGAAAAGATAAATTTAGAAAGAGAGCAAAAGGAAATGTCCATGCGGGTTATGGATATGCTTACCCCAATTGGCAAGGGACAAAGGGGATTGATTGTAGCCCCACCCAGAACAGGAAAAACCGTGTTGCTTCAAAAATTAGCAAATAGCATTACCACAAATCATCCAGAGGTTAAATTGATTGTCCTTCTCATTGATGAACGACCTGAAGAGGTTACTGATATGGCACGCTCTGTAAACGCTGAGGTGATTAGTTCAACCTTTGATGAACTACCTCAACGACATGTTCAGGTAGCAGATATGGTGATTGAAAAGGCAAAAAGGCTTGTAGAGCATAAACATGATGTGGTTATCCTTTTAGATAGTATTACCCGTCTTGCCCGAGCACATAATCAGGTCTGTCCTACATCCGGCAAGGTGCTTTCTGGTGGAGTAGATTCAAATGCCTTGCATCGTCCCAAGAGATTTTTTGGAGCAGCAAGAAATATAGAAGAGGGTGGCAGTTTAACCATTATTGCTACTGCCCTTGTTGATACCGGCAGCCGTATGGATGAGGTTATATTTGAGGAATTCAAGGGAACAGGTAATATGGAGGTTCTTCTTGACAGGTCACTGGTAGATAAAAGACTATTCCCAGCTATTAATATCCTTAAATCAGGGACAAGGAAGGAAGAGCTTTTGTTGAATGAGGAAACCCTGGCCAAGGTATGGGTATTACGAAAGGTTCTCAGTAATATGAGCCCAATAGAAAGCATGGAATTGATTCTGGATAAGATGAAGACAACTAAGGGGAACAAGGAGTTTTTGATGGCCATAAATGTTGGGTCATGATGATGAGTAGCTACTCAGGTTGTTTAGATTGTAGGCTATAGGCTGTGTTTCTGTTTCTACCCTACAGTCTAAACACCTACAGCCTATCTACCTCATCCGTATATCCCTTGCCGGCACACAGTCTTTTGTATTCATGCGTGTCTTTATATCTGCACCATTTTCTGCTGAAGCATCTAAATAGACAAAATCACCGCTTTGTGAAAACTTGAACAGTGCATTCCCATCTGTCGTTCTAAGATTCATCAGCTCATAGAAC
>JAZDHC010000322.1:0-13339 GCA_043806395.1 Candidatus Desantisiibacteriota bacterium
TATCGCTTTAACCACTCCAAAGTATACATTTAACCCCCGCACATGGAAGTAGAAATACCTCCAGATGACATACTCTGGTGTGGAATGAAAGCGATAAACCTATCTCTTATTTACCCACACAAATCGTGATAGAACCAAAAAAATCAGGAAATTACAACCCCCTAACCCCCTTTTTTAAGGGGGAATTAGGAGGGATAAAAGGGAATTGGACTTCTGCAAAACAAGGTATGGTTCAAATCATGGTAACAAATTAAGTAAGTGAATAGGTGTCTGTACTTTCCTGATCCCCTTGAGAGGGGTGGACGCTACTGCGGACGGGGTGTGTAATCCCTTAAAAAAGGGGGTCAGGGGGTTGTGTTCTTTTCTGTATCTCTGATTAAGGCACTTTCCGAAGATACTTAAATGACATTAATTTATGAGATTGAAACCAAAGGGAATTGAACTGGCAATCACAGGATAGTTTGTATACAATTAGTAGAGGATAAATGATAAAGCAGCAGATAAAAGAAAAAAAGGTTGAAGAAATAAAAAAAATATTAAAAACAAACAAGGCTATTTTATCAAACAAGTTTAAGGTTAAAGAGATAGGTGTCTTTGGTTCCATGGTAAGAGGGGAAGAGGTTGACGGCAGTGATGTAGATGTATTGGTTGAATTTTATGAGACAATAAGCCTTTTGGATTTTGTGGCATTGGAAAACTCTATATGCGAACTTATAGGAAGAAAGGTTGACTTAGTTATGAAAAGTGCCTTAAAACCAAGAATAGGTAGGCATATCTTAAAAGAGGTAGCATACATATGAAAATACGGGAATATGGAGATTATCTTCAGGATATACTCGATTCTATAAGTGCTATCGAAGAATTTATAAAAGGAATGGAGTTTGAAGATTTTACCAAAGATAGGAAGACAACATTTGCTGTGATAAGGGGGCTTGAGATCATTGGTGAAGCTACAAAACATATACCAGACTCAATTAGAGATAGGTATCCAGAAATTCCCTGGAAAAATATAGCTGGAATGAGAGATAAGGTTATTCATGATTATTTTGGAGTTGATTTGAGCGTAGTCTACAAAACTGTCATCCAGCACATTCCAGGGATCAAGCCTTTGATTCAAAAGGTTTTTGAGGATATGGAAGTAAAGCAAGGAGAATAAGTCTCCACCCCCTACCCCCCGCCAGCGGGGGATAAAGAAATATGCTGTGTTATGCGTCAAATTCGTGATTGGAAGTAGTCCGAGTCTGTAATGATAATGGTACTATGTATACAAGGGATGTAACATGTCCCCCGCTGGCGGGGGTTAGGGGTGGAAAAAGCATCGATGTTGCATCTTTCACCCAGAATTGCTGGGATATGAGACAGTCTCGAACAAATTTAGATGCGTTTGCCCTGAAGCATTCATAAAATAGCATTGCAAAATAGCGAGATTTGTGGTATAATTATTAAAAATGAAGGGAGATAATTATGCTATTAAAAGAAAGCGAAGTTCAGGGATGATTCACCTTTGTTTGGAAACTTGCGAGTACATGAATAAGTAGAAAATGATAAGAACAAGCATTATCCCTGCAATCTATTCACAAGAAATCATAGAAAACTATCTGAAAATGAAGTTGATATATATTACACAAGGAGGAATGAAAATCATGGCAGCAACGATAATTAATGGCAAAGAGGTTGCAGGACAGATACAGGATGAGTTGGCTGTAAAGGTTGCGGAATTAAGAGAGAAGGGTGTGACACCACGATTGGCGACTCTTCTTGTTGGCGAAGACCCTGCTTCTCAGGTTTATATTGGTCAAAAGCGAAAGGCTTGTGACAGGCTTGGTATAATCTCAGACCATCAAACCATTTCTGCAGAAACTACAGAGGCAGAGCTTTTATCCATTATTGAGGGATTGAATAATAATCCGGAGATCAACGGTATCCTCGTACAACTTCCCTTACCAGAACATATTAACTCGGTTAAGGTTCTGGATGCTATCTCTCCGCAAAAGGATGTGGATGGATTTCATCCGTTTAATGTGGGAAGGTTTTTTACGGAAAAATCTTTTTCCGATATGGTGGATAAGGGATTATTCCTTCCATGTACCCCGTATGGGATCATGGAGTTGTTGAAGAGATATAATGTGCCTGTAAAGGGTGCAGCCGTTGTTATTGTTGGTCGAAGCAATATTGTGGGTAAACCTATTGCCCTGCTATTATTGGCTGCTGATGCCACGGTTACTGTCTGCCATAGCAGAACAAAGAATTTGAAAGAGGTTTGCCAGAGGGCTGATATTATTGTAGCAGCTATTGGAAAACCAAAATTTGTTACCGAAGATATGGTTAAAGAAGGCGCGGTTGTTATTGATGTTGGTGTCAACAGATTGCCTGAGGGGTTAGTAGGTGATGTTGATTTCGTTAATGTTTCACAGAAGGCTTCAGCCATTACCCCTGTTCCTGGTGGCGTTGGTCCAATGACCATAACCATGTTGATGGCAAATACAATTATGGCAGCAAGGAATCAGGCTGGGATGTAAACTCAGGTTGTTTAGGCTATAGGCTATAGGCTGTGGGAGGAAATAGATGAGTCGAATGTTCTGAATATGACTCATAGCCTACAGTCTACAGCCTTATAGCCTACAGCCTAAATAGATTAAGGAGTAAAACAATGAGTCTAATATCGCAAGAAATGATTGATCGTGCTATTGAAAGAACAAAGGAAGAGATTGCCCCTCATGAGAAAATTCAAACAAAAGAGGAACACCTTCTTGTCCCATTATCCCCTATCCCTTTTGAGGAGATGGAGATGGTGGGAGGAACTGAACCAGAGCAAGAGACAGAGGTTGCAGATGCTGTAGAAGACGAAACCATTGACCAGTCGTATGAGATTGGAGAAATTAAAGAAGGGATGACTGTCTCTGGGGTAGTGGCAAAGATTGAGAAAGAAGAGGTTTTGGTTTCTATTGGAGGGTGTAAATCAGAGGGGATAATCCCATTAAATGAGCTATCAAATAGATCCTTTTCTTCCCCTGAAGAGGTGGTAAGTGTAGGGGATAATATCAGGGTTTGTATTCTGGAGGTTGAAGGAAAGGAAGGCAACCCCATTCTTTCTAAGAAACAGGCTGATATGGAAGGTGCATGGGAAAAGATGATAAAATCGTATGAGACGGGTGAGATACTTTCTTGCAAGGTAGTAGATAGCACTAAGGGTGGCTTGATTGTTGACCTTGACATCCGTGGATTTGTACCGTTTTCTCAAATTGATATCTCGCGGCCAGCGAACTTGAATAGTTATCTGGGAAAGACATTAAGAGTGAAGATAATAGAGATAAATAGAGAGGGGAATAATCTTGTTCTTTCTCAAAGACAGGTTTTAGAGGAAGAGTATGATCAGAAAAAAAAGATGTTTTTTTCTTCCTTTGTTGAAGGCATGATATGTGATGGTGTGGTCTCTAAGATAACAAGCTTTGGAGCCTTTATTGATCTTGGTGGAATAGATGGGCTGGCACATCTGTCAGAGATATCATGGACAAGAATCAAGCATCCGGGAGATGTGCTAAAACAAGGTGATATGGTTAAGGTTGTGGTGCTAAGGGTTAATAAAGAGACACAAAAGGTATCCTTGAGTATAAAACAGGCAACGATTGATCCATGGAAGACTGCTGCGGAAAGGTATAATATCGGGGATATTGTTTCTGGAAATGTTGTGGGTGTTTCCAGAACTGTTGCCTTTGTCTACTTAGAGGATGGTGTGGAAGGGATATTGCCTATTAGTGAAATATCTACCAAAAGGATAGCTTCACCATCTGAGGTGTTATCTGAAGGACAAAATATAACGGCTAAGGTTATAGATGTTGACTTTTCTGGGCGAAGAATAGTCTTAAGTATTCGACAAGTTATAGATGCAGCAGAAAAGAATGCAACTAATGATTACATGAAAAGCCAGAATCAGGGTACTGGTATGACCCTTGGGGATATGTTTAAGGATAAATTTGAAGGGTTGATGGCAGGCGGCGGCAAAAGTTGACAGTAGGGGCAACCCTTGCGGTTGCACAGAATAAGAAGGGCAGGTGCAAGACCTGCCCCTACGACTAAGGGAGGCAAAGAATGGAATTAGAATTAAAGAATTGGTACAAAATCCTCAGCCCAAGACCAGTGGTCTTGATCTCAACCGTAGACGCTCAAGGGAAATCAAACGCTGCCCCATATTCCTTTGTTATGCCTATTTCCTGCCAGCCAGCAATGATTGGTTTTGCTTCAGCCCCCAAGCATCACACCCTGTCCAATATAAGACAAACAAAAGAGTTTATCATCAACATCCCATCTGAAGGAATAATTGACCAGTCATGGCAGTGTGCCAAACCGTATCCTCAAGGGGTATCAGAAATTAAAGAAACAGGCTTAACCGAGGGAAAGGCAATGAAGGTCTCTGTTCCAAGGATTAATGAATGCCTTGGCTGGATTGAATGCAGATGTGAGTTTGAGAAAGAGATAGGTGATCATGTTCTGGTGGTTGGACAGGTTTTGTTCGTTGAGGTAAGGGATGAATGGTGGAAGGATGATAAATATCTGGCCATCTCAGCAAAACCATTGCTCCATATTGGTGGTGTTGAATTTGCTATACCTGGCTGGGCAACAGAGCCGGTGGAACAGTAGTGGTTGTTGTTTGTCCTGCAAGGTTTTACCCTGTTAGAGATTCTACAAAAATCCATGGACGGAAAGTCTATAACAAAAAATGCCATGATTTATTTTTCCCCCTGCCCTCTCCAGTGGGGGACAAAGGATTTTTATAATTTGGCGTAAAAAAATTGGGCATGGTTCAAATCAGGGTAACAAATTGGGCAAGCGAATGGAACAGAACACCCCCTCCTCCGCAGTAGCGTCCACCCCGCCAAAAATTGCCTCATTAGTCTACTAATCTTTGTATCTTATTTAAGGAGTATTTTTGATGAAACAAATTATAATTATAGGAATCATGCTTTGTTTATCTGGTTGTATAGGTCAACGAACGGTTTATTGTGATAACTGCCTCTTAATGGATACCATTGCAGAGATCAAGGTAGTTGGTGGTGAAAAAGAAAAGGTAAAGAAGGCAATAGATGCTGCTTTTAACCGAATCAGAGAGGTAGAAAAAATTGCAAACTTTCATAACCCAAAAAGTGAGCTTTTCAGAATAAATCAACAAGCAGATAAGTCTCAAGTAGATATATCCTATGAAATGTGCGAAATATTAAAGGAATCCTTGAAATATTCTAAGATTACAGATGGGGCGTTTGATGTTACCATTGGCGGTCTTTCCGGGCTATGGAATTTTGGCTCAGCTACTGCCCCCCCCCCAGGGATAAAGATAGTAGATAATGCCCTGTTAGTGGGCTATGAGGATCTAATACTTAATATTAACAAAAGACAGGTGTTTCTTGGCAGAAAAGAAATGAAGATTGATCTGGAGGGTGTGGCTAAGGGATATGCTGTTGAAGAGGCAGCTAAGGTGCTTAAAGATGCAAATTGCCATAATTTTCTGATAAACCTTGGGGGTAATATTAAGGCTGTGGGAACAAACCAATGGGGGGTGCCATGGAAGGTTGGCATTAGACATCCAAGACACAAGAATAATATCCTGACTACATTAAAGCTTCAGGATATGGCTATAGCTACCACCGGGGATTATGAACGCTATTTTGTCTTTAATGGTCAAAGATACCATCACATCTTAGATCCACAAAGCGGGTATCCAGTCTCCAATGGGTGTGTGTCTGTAACAATAATTACTCCATCTGCCTTTATTGCTGATATTCTTTCAACCGCAGTATTTGTCCTTGGTCAAAAGGCAGGTATGGATATTATTGAAGATTTGGAACAGGTAGAGGGTATTATTGTTACAGATAATGATATCCTTGTTTCTTCGGGGCTGGCAAGAAAAATTCAGGTGAGGAAGTAGGGAAGCAGGGAAGGTAGGAATGGTAGGGAAGGTAGAGAAGGTCATAGGGTCATCAAGTATCAGTGATTACCGATTACCGATTACCTTATGCCCCCCTTCTGCGAGGTATGAATGAGAGTTATTATTTCAGCAACACATAGAAGCTCTGGCAAGACCACAATAGCTATAGGGTTATGTGCTGCCATGTCACAAAAGGGGCTTGTGGTTCAACCATTCAAAAAGGGTCCTGATTACATTGACCCCTCGTGGCTTACCCTCGCAGCAGGAAGGGATTGCCATAATTTAGATATCTTTATGATGGGCGAGAAAAGAATGATTAATGCTTTTCAAGCAGCAAATCATGATGCAGATTTAAGTATTATTGAGGGAAATAAGGGATTTTATGATGGGTTGGACATAGAGGGAACGGATAGTACCTGCCATTTAGCCCGTCTGTTAAAATCTCCGGTAATCTTAATTGTCGATGCCAGAGGCATGACCCGTGGTATTGCCCCACTTCTTTTGGGTTATCAGCAGTTTGAGCCAGACAATATGATTCAAGGGGTAATCCTGAATATGGTGGCGTCCTCAAGACATGAGGAAAAATTAAGGACAGCTATCAAACACTATTGTGGGCTGGAGGTAGTTGGGGCATTGCCAGCCATGAAAAATATTGAGATTGAGCAAAGGCATTTGGGGTTAATCCCGATAAGAGAGGATGAACGACTACTACCTGTTATTGATACTACCGCTAATGTAATCAGAAATTATGTGAATCTGGAACGGGTAATAGATATTGCTGGATCTGCCCAGGTATTGCCAGAGATAAAGGCAGAAAAAACCTTCCTGCCCCCAAGTATTCGGTTGGGTGTGGCAAGGGATCCGGTATTTACCTTCTACTATCCTGAGAATCTGGATGCCCTTTGTCGTGCCGGTGCTTCCATTACACCATTTAATACCTTAATTGATGAACAGTTACCTATTGTAGACGGTTTATATTTTGGCGGTGGTTTTCCTGAAATGTTTCTGGAAGACTTAGCCCAAAACAAGCCATTGTTAGAAGATATTCGTGTTGCTATAGAAAAGGGAATGCCAGTTTATGCTGAATGTGGCGGCTTGATGTATTTAACCCGAAGTATTTCCTATAATGGCATAATCAGGAAAATGGTTGGTGCCCTTGCTTGTGATATTGAGGTTTTTACTAAGCCACAGGGTCATGGCTATGTGGTTTTGAAACAGACTGGTAATGCACTCTGGTCAGGTTTTAATGAAGAGGGTAGGGGACATGAGTTCCATTATTCTCAGGTTATTAATCCTGAAGGGTTGAATTTTGCCTATAATATCATTCGAGGCAATGGTGTGGATGGGAAACGAGATGGTATTATTTATAAAAATGTAATCGCCAGTTATGCCCATTTGCATAGCGTAGGTGTTCCTGAGTGGGCACCACGATTTGTGAATTTTGTAAAACACGGTGCAAGAGGGTGAAAAAATGGCTAAGAAAATAATAGAACCAATGAACTTTTTTGATCATTTAGAAGAGTTGCGGAATAGACTAATTGTTTGTGTTGTTTTTATTTTCATCACCTCTGGTCTTTCTTATGGGCTGTTAGTTAAACCTGTTATCAGCTTTATTGCAAAACCTGTAGGCAAACAGCTCATTTTTCTTACACCAACCGAAGCCTTTATGGTCCATATAATTGTTGCCTTTTTTTGCGGGATATTCATATCTTCTCCGGTGGTGCTTTTTCAAATATGGCGATTTGTGGTTGCTGGCTTAACCAAAAGAGAAAAGATGTATGTTCTGCTCTATGCACCATTTTCCTTTCTATTATTTATTGGTGGGGCATACTTTTGTTATGCTGTCGTTATGCCAGTAACCGTAAAGTTTCTGCTTGGATTTGCTACGGAATCATTAACCCCCATGATCACCCTGCGATCATATGTTTCCTTTGTAGGGAGTATGTTATTAGGTTTTGGACTTGTCTTTGAAATGCCAGTTGTTATCCTTTTTCTAACAGAGCTGGGGCTACTCAATCCAAAGACATTGCAAAAACAAAGAAAGTATGCCATATTAATTATCTTCATTGTAGCAGCTATCATGACACCTTCGCCTGATGTACTTAGTCAGATGTTGATGGCTTTACCCATGCTTTTTCTCTTTGAAATAAGCATCTGGCTTTCTGTTTTCGTAAATTATCGGAAGAATAGGAAGGAAAAGAATCACTATGGAGATACAGAGAACACGGAGAATTAAGGAGATACATTATGGCTCAATTATCAAACATCTGTCAGTTTTTGGACAAGGAACTTAAAATTTCCGAGATTCAAGACGCTTCGCAGAATGGGTTGCAGGTAGAAGGCAAGCAGGAGGTAAAGAAGATGATATTTGCTGTTGATGCTTCTTTGAACACCTTTGAGGAGGCTCATAAACGAAAGGCAGATATGGTGATTGTTCATCATGGCCTGTTCTGGGATAAGCCTCAGTCATTAACTGGAATTCTGTATCAGAGGCTTCATGTACTGTTCAAACACCAGATATCCTTGTACGCTGCTCATCTACCAGTGGATATTCATCCGAAACTTGGTCATAATGCTCAATTAATGAATTTCTTTGTTACCAAAAAACGCGAGACATTTGGGAATTATCATGGGGTAGATATTGGGTTTTTGGGTTTTTTGCATAGGGAGACAACCCTTCCTGCTGTGGTTACAAAATTAGAGGAATCCCTTAATACCAAGTGTCAGGTTTTGGCTTTTGGAAGAGAAAAAATAAAGACCATTGCTGTGGTTTCTGGCGGGGCAGCAGAATTAGCAGCAGAGGCTGTAGATAAAAAGGTGGATCTCTTTATCACTGGTGAGTCAAAACTCTCCTCTTACTATATAGCCAAAGAGGGTAAGATTAATGTTATCTTTGCCGGACATTATGCTACGGAAACGCTTGGGATGCAGGCTCTTTCAATAGTTATTAATGAACAGTTTGGTGTTGAGTGTGAGTTTGTGGACCTGCCCACAGGAATGTAGACAGGTGACACAACAACTACCTTACTAATAAATCACATCTCTATGTGAACTATTCCCCACCCACCACACTTACCCCATCAATCCATAATGGTGGGGTAAAGATATTATCATAAAATGCCACCTCTGACCCTATCTCCACCATGTGCTTTAATAGCTCATATGTATTTCCGGCTATCATAGTATCCTTGATCCGCCCAACAATTTCCCCGTTTTCTACCTTAAATCCAAGGTCAACATTGACCGAAAACTCGCCAGCTAAAACATTACTCTGCCCACCACCAATTACCTGTTGGACAATCAGTCCATTTTTCATTTGTTTTATCATTTCATTCATGGTCATTTCACCTGGCTGAATAACTAAGTTGCTGCAATGTGGTGAGGGCAGTGTGTCAAAGCCCCGGTAGCCATTGCCTGTAGATTTACTATTCATAAGCCCTGCGGTTTGAAGGTCAAAGAGATAATTTTTCAAGATACCATTCTCAATCAATGGAAACCTTGAGGTTGGTATCCCTTCATCATCTATGGGGCAACTGTTTAAGGCAAGGTCTATGGTAGCGTCATCAAAGATACTTAAGTGTGAATCAAGAATCATTTGTCCCATTTTTTCGCCAAGTGGAGATATTCCTTTTTGTACCATCTTCCCATTTATCCCCAGTTCAAGTGGCTCCAAGAGTGTACTTACTGCATGTGGGGTAAAGATAACAGGCATTGTCCCTGTTTTTATGACAGCATCCCTTTTTGTCAGAGAAAGGGCTGCAACTATTCTTTCCGGAATGCGTTTTATGGATTCTCCCAAATATTTGCCTGACCATTCCCCATCAAAGACCCATATCAGGTTCTGCCCCAAAACCAATAATGCATCCACAGAAATCCCCATGTATGATTTTTTATAAGATATGTCCATCCCTGAAGAATTCATACATCTTATGGTAGAAATAGACCTGTTTATCTCCAATCCACACTGAA
This sequence comes from Candidatus Desantisiibacteriota bacterium, assembly GCA_043806395.1. Lineage (GTDB taxonomy): Bacteria > UBA9089 > CG2-30-40-21 > CG2-30-40-21 > CG2-30-40-21 > CG2-30-40-21. Next base: position 9,890 of record JAZDHC010000322.1, read on the forward strand.
TATCAGGCTCTTTCTCGAGAATACAGGCAATAATCTCCTCACCCATATTCTTGATTTCTTCAGCCGATAAAAGGGCTGTTCTCTCGTCAAAGATACAAACATCCCCTACAACCACTCCTGTCTGTGAAGGAAAGGCAAATTTTGCCTCCTCCCCAAAGGTTGCACTTTCAATAGCATGGGCTATCAATTCCTTATCTTTGTTAGGGTTGGTTGTACTGGAAAAACCAATCCTGTCCTGATGAATAACCCGCAAGCCAATCCCTTCTGTCTCCTTAAGTCGGATACATTTCAGCTTATTACTTTCAAACTTTACTGGCATACCCTCTATCTGAACATGAATTATCTCGGCAGAGTCTGCGTGTTTCAGGCAATTATTTAAAATATTTTCCACATCTTCCTCCTTTATGGATTAAAATTAATCTCTGGCACTAAATGTGCCTTTTTTATGCCATTAAATGGAATCCTTACCTCACCCTCTGGCATCTTAATAATCACATGTCCATCCTCTATTCCTCCCAATCTTCCCTCAAAGTTTTTCCTGTCATCAAGGGGTAAAAGGGTAACTATTGCTGCTAATTTCCCCTGATGCCGCAGATAATCATCCTCTTTTTTGATAGGTCTGTTCAGTCCTGGTGAGGAAACCTCTAATTGATACTTACCGGGGATGATATCCTCCAGATCATGCTCCACCATTCTACTTAAACGGCTGCAATCATCAATACCTATGCCGCCCTCTTTTTCCACAAATATCTGGACAGTAGCATTATAGCGAGATGCCTGATATTGTACATCTACCAATTCTATACCCAATACCTTACTTGTTGATTCAACAACAGAAATGATACTCGAAACTATGTCTGCCATTTTATATTCCTCCTTGATATAGGCTGATTGCTGACAACTGAAAACTGACAGCTTCCTTACTGATACCGTATCCTTGGATCCGCCACAGCCAGCAATACATCCGCTATTAAATTGCCAATAATCAAAAGAAACGCACCAATCATCAAGCTTGCCATGACAACGAAAAGGTCTTGTTGAAAATAGGCATCAAGCATCAATCTACCCAGACCAGGCCAGCGAGTGATGATCTCGGTTAATGCTGCCCCGGAAAGCAAGCCTGAAAGCTGATAGCCAAAGAGGGTAATCATGGGATTAATAGCATTTCTTAAGCCATGTTTATATATCACGCTTTGTTCTGATAGCCCCTTTGCCCTGGCTGTGGTAATATACCCTGCTCTTAAAACCTCCAGCATATTTCCCCTCATCAGCCTCATCAATGATCCAATGCTGCAAAGAACCAAAACCAAAACAGGGATAATCAAGTGCTTCAAATAATCCCACACCTTCCCTATCATGGAATATGAATCATGCTGATAATCTGTTACCCCACCTGTAGGCAGAATCCCTGTTTTGGCTGCTGCAAAGATACACAAAAAAGCAATAAAGAATGTAGGCAAGGACATGCCGATAAATGCCAGAGAAGAGAATACCTTGTCCGGGAGTTTATATTGATGCAGAGCACAATAGATACCCATGGGAATAGCAATTATCCATGTCAAAATCATGGCACATACAGAAAGGATAAGGGTATTTCCTATTCGCTGGAAGATAAGGGTAGAAACCGGAATATGATACACAAAAGATGTCCCAAAATCAAACCGCATGGCACACCATAGCCATTTCAAGTATTGAATGACAAGCGGTTGATCAAGCCCAAACTGCTTTTTCATAGCAAGCACAGTCTCTGGCTTTACCTCAGGGTTCATCAATAATTTGGTACAATAATCCCCGGGTGCAAGCTGGATGATGAAAAAACCCATTAAGGTGATTCCAATTAAAAGGGGGATAAGATGTAGAAGTCGTTTGATAATGTATGATTTCATGTGTAAATTCCCCCAGATGAGATACAGATTGACGCTGATGGACAGAATAAAATTTGAAACATGCCTAATCCTGACAATAAATTATTGCCTTAAACTGTTCAGCTTGCTCATTATTTTGAAACTCTATGTTCTTGTAATTATCCAAAGCACGAGGAATGCCACTTCCAAGTCCTCTGTATGGCATTGGTGCTTTAATCAATTCAGTACTTGCAATACACCCTATGTATATACAAACGGATATTTTTCAGGTGATTCAATAGATTCTATCTCTAAATCTACATCAATGTCTGGCCAGTAGAGATGATGTGGTTGTGGCAACTCAACCTTTAGAATAGATGATATATTCGCATCTTTGAACCAGGGAAAGGTTGTAAATGGTAAAAAATATTCATTCTCATGTACTATCAGCCAAAACCCATGTTTAGAGATATTTAACACTTCAACAGGGGAAGTGCTTTTTCCAGCCACCTTTAATCTCATCTTTCCTCTCCTCAACAATTTTTTGAATATCACCAAGCTCTTTTTGAGATAAGCCATAATTCTGGGCTAATGAAACAGAGGGTTCTAACCAAAACTTTGCTTCCCCGTTGCCAGAATAGACATGAATAAGCATTCTTTCCTCTTCACGAGAGAAGAAAAAGAATCGGTAACCTTTTTGACTAAAAATAGTTGGACTCATAGTAATGCTACATCCTTTAACCACTAACAGTAAGCTGATCTGCAAGCGTGAAACGCCCTCAACTTCAACGACTGATTAGGCTTTTAACGGTCGCTGTCCCTACTTTCTTCAAAAGTAAAACTCCAGAATGAGCTAAACCAGAATTATAAACAAGTTCACCAAAATCTTTATCCATCGTAATCACCATCCGATTTTCAGAAACAGCTATTTTTAATATCTCATTATCCTCCATTCTTGGGTTCATATCTCTCACAGCTTTCATATTGTATCCATTTTCCAAAAGCCACTCTTCCACTTTCTTACTAACCCCAATATCAACTAAAAACCTTAGTTCTTTCTGATTCATTCTACACCGCCACTGAAAAAACTTGCTCTTGGGCTACTAATTCACTTGCATAAAGCAAAACAGCCTGAATATCTTCTAATTCAAGTTCTGGGTAATCATCAAGTATTTCCTGAGTAGGAACTCTATTGGCAAGAGCCTTTAGAATCTGTTCAGCTGTAATTCTTAAGCCCCTAATAATTGGCTTACCAACCATTATTTTGGAATTAATAGTAATTCTATCCAATAAAGTTTGATCTTTCATTTTAGTTTTCTCCTTAACTATTTTGGTAACTACTCAGACTATACTCCAGAGGGCAGGTGCAACACCTGCCTCCTACTCCTCAATACACACCCTCTCCACATGGGAAATAGGGGGACACATCCCATAAGCAACCGACCATAACTATTTATAACAAATTTTGTAACTACTCAGCTATTGTTATTTCAAACACATTTGTAGCTGCTTAGGGACTGGAATAAAATACCTTTTGCAATATAAAGCATGTTATGATAAACTTGATCTTCTGTGCAATATCACAAATGACAAAATTATTTTATTC
>JAZDHC010000323.1:0-2033 GCA_043806395.1 Candidatus Desantisiibacteriota bacterium
ATTTTGATATTTTTCCACCGCAGAGACGCAGAGTCGCAGAGAAGAAACGCTGAGTGAAGCATATAAATTCTCTGCGACTCTGCGTCTCTGCGGTTCATAATGAGAATTACTGCCTACCGACAATTAAGAGTTGACGAGACACTACCGTATTCCTTTTGGTGAAAAGGCGGCGGTAATCAAAAAGATACCTGTTGCGATAATCACCATAATAGCACCAGTTGGAACGGTAAGCCATCTTAAATAATAAGATAAAATAATCCCAAAAAATGAGGCTATTAGCCCAAAGAGAAGGGATAATAACAATGCTTTTCGCACATTATAGGTTAATTGACATGCTGCTGCAGCTGGTATGATGATCATGGCTATTACTAATATCTCCCCAACTACCTTGAGTGAGGCAATAATGGTAATTGCAGTTAAGCCAAGCAAAAGATAAAACATGACCGTAGTTGGTATTCCAGAGGCGTCAGCTAATTCCTGGTCAAATACAATAAAATGCAACTCCTTGAAGAACATAAAAATAAACAATGCCACCCCAATAAAAACCAGCACAGATAAGATGAGATCGTCCTTAGTCGTCATCAGAATATTTCCAAACAGATAGCTATTTAATATCTCTTTTTTATCTGGCATCAAACCCATAAAAAATAGCCCCAAAGCCATGGTTGCAGCAAAAAAGATACCAATAGACACATCAAGCTTTAATTCACTGCGTTTACTTGTATGACCAATAAGCCAGACAACAATCAAGCTGACAGCTACAGCTGTTAATATCGGTGAAGTACCAGCTAAAAATCCAAGGGCTACACCGGCAAATGCTGCATTTGCAATCCCTACCCCAATAAATGATAATCCACGCAAAACAACAAATACCCCAATAAGTGAACAAGCACCACCTATTAATAGGGATGTTAATAAAGACTGTTGTACTATTTTATAAGTAAATAATTCCATTATTTCTCCATAATCAGACTAAGATTAATCCACAGATTACACAGATTAAGATTTTTTTGTTTGCTGTCTTTATGTCCCTATCTTTATTTTATCAGAACATCTGTGTAATCTGTGGATAGATTCTTCTCTGTGTTCTCCGTGTCTCTGCGGTAAATTCTCTCTCCTGATTCTGACATCACTGTATCCCCTGCCATTCATAGCCTGTATCTATCCCCAAAATAGACAACACCTTACCAATCATGGCATCCACAAGCTCATCTATGGTACCAGGATTAGTATAAAATGGCGGCATTGCTGGAACAATGTCTGCCCCCATACATCTCAAGGAAAGCATATTCCTGAGATGTATCTCGCTTAACGGAGTCTCCCGTGGCACAAGGACAAGTTGTCTTCTTTCCTTTATAACAACATCTGCTGCTCTCTCAAGAAGGTTATTTGAATTACCACAAGCAATAGCAGACAATGTAGACATACTGCATGGGATAACAATCATTGCCTCTATTTTGAAAGAACCACTTGCAATTGATGTATTTAAGATATGATAATCTAAGGGATGGAGGTTTTTTCTTTCCTTGAAACAAGCAATAACATCATCGATTCCAAGCTCATGCTTGAACACCTCCCTTGCTGGATCAGTAACCATCAAATAGACATCGTATCCAGCCTCCAGCAACACCTCAACCAACCTTTTGCCATAAATAACACCACTTGCCCCTGTAATACCTACGACGAATCGTTTCATCCGTATATCTCCAAATAATAAATATCAAGATACTAATGAATGCTATTTTATGAGATGCATTATTCCTTATGGATATTATTATTCTTTAGCTTGCCGTAGAAAGATTTTATCATATTATTGTGGTTGTGTCAACAGAAAAAACTGACTTGTAATAATTAGGAACATCGCCCCTCAGGGCAAACGCATCTAAATTTTAGGCATGGTTCAAAACTGTTCACCACAGAGTTACAAAGGCACAGAGAATTACAACCCCCTAACCCCCTTTTTTAAGGGGGAATTAGGGAAATACATTCCCCTCTTAAGAGGGGTGGACGCTACTGCGGACGGGGTGTGTTCT
>JAZDHC010000324.1:0-3277 GCA_043806395.1 Candidatus Desantisiibacteriota bacterium
GCATGGTTCAAATCAGGGTAACAAATTGAGCAAGCAAGCAAGTATCTATGTTTCCCTAATTCCCCCTTAAAAAAGGGGGTTAGGGGGTTGTTCTTCTCTGTATCATCTGTGACCCTGCGGTGAACAATTTTGAACCATGCCGGATTTTCAGGATTTTTGGTGGTGTATCCTGCAAAACTGCGAAAATCTGCGTTCCATTATTTGATTGCACAATTTTTTTCTTGCGAATTACAAGAAAATGTGGTATTATATATTTTAAGGATAATGCAAATGCGAATTGTTATTATTACAAGCCTGATTATCTCGTTTTTTGCAGCCCTTTTGATGGGTGGGTTTACCTGTATAAAATTCATTGGAAGTATGCAGGGAGCTGAGATATTATTAATTGTCCTTGGCAGGGCAATATTTACATTTGTTATTTTCTTTTGTTTATCCATGATACTTGGATCAATCTTAAAGACACAGGTGCCTCAATTAGCCTATCTTTTTATTGACAAGGAAATAGAGTATACCATGCCTATGATTATTCCAAGCCAGATGGGGAAAGAGGAAGAATGTCCAACGATAAAGGCAGAAGAAACCACCCATACAATGCCATCCTCGGCTGCGGAAGAAAAACCTTATGGACCTGAGCAGGCTGAACAAATTGCCTTAGCCCTTCGTACATGGATGGTAAATGATGAAGATAAGATAGAGGAACTGCAAGGATGATAGTAGTGGCTCATGACACTTGTTTCTGGGGGTAATTCCCCCTTAGAAAAGGGGGTTAGGGGGTTGTAATCCTCTGTGCCTTTGTAACTCTGTGGTGAACAGTTTTGAACCATGCATTATTTATGACATTGCACAGTTAACGAGACAGCAGACAGTAGGTAGTTAGAAGGAGTAAGAAACATGCCAGCACCAAAAACTGAAGAAGAGTTATGGCAAGAATATAAACGAACAAAAGATCCGATGATTCGTGAAGAGCTGATATTAATGCATGCTTCCGTAGTTAAATATGTTGCTGGTCGAGTTGCAATCAGTATGCCTCCTCATGTTGATTTTGAAGATTTGCTCTCTTATGGAATTCTTGGGTTGATGGATGCTATTGAAAAATTTGACCCCAATCAGGGAACAAAGTTTAGAACCTATGCCTCAACCAGAATCAGAGGGGCAATAATTGATGAAATCAGGCATCTTGACTGGGTTCCAAGAACGCTGCGACAAAAAGCAAAGGCATTAGAGGATGTCTACGCATCCCTTGAATATAAACTTGAACGACCTGCAACTGATAAAGAGGTAGCAGGGGCAATGAATATTTCTATGGACGAGCTTTTCAAGCTTATCCAGGAGGTAAGTACGACCACCCTTGTTTCATTAGAAGATGTATGGTACCTAAAGGATGATAGCGATGAAGTGACGATTATGGATATGGTTGAAAGCCCTCCGGAAAATGGTCCTGATGTATTGGCAGAAAAAGAGGATATAAGAAACATCCTTGTTGATGCCATTAATAAACTCCCGGAAAGGGAAAGAGAGATTATTGCCTTATATTACTATGACAAGTTAACCTTAAAAGAAATTGGAAAGGTTTTAAGTGTTACTGAATCCAGAATTTCCCAATTGCATAGCAAGGCAATTCTTCGATTGCGAGGACATTTAGCCAAAATGAACGGATCGCTTTTGTAAAAATGAAACTACTTAGGTGTTTAGGTTGAAGGTCGTTAGTTTGGAAGATGCGAACTGCATCAATAACTTTGTGTTTCTGTTTCTTTACCCTACAGTCTAAACACCTACAGCCTAAACAACCTGAACTGTTACAAAATACTTGACAAATTTGATTATACATGTTACCATATATTTATTAATGAGGTGGATTTAAAGAATGGAGATAGGCGAACTCCTTAAATTATTAGTTGACAAGAAGGCTTCTGATCTATACCTAAAGGTAGCCAGACCCCCTATACTTAGAATTGCTGGTACGCTTACTCAAATTGACATGCCCAGATTCTCCCCTGAGGATGTAAAAAACATCATCTATTCCATGATGAATGATGATCAGGTAAAGAAGTTTGAAGAGTCCTATGATGCTGATTTCTCCTATAGCTTGAGAGGGGTGGCAAGATTCAGGGTAAATACATTTAAGCAAAGGGGTGTCTGTGGTGCAGTTATCAGGATGGTACCATATGAGATTCCTGCTATAGAGACATTGGGATTGCCTCCTGCTATAGAAGAGTTATCGACAAGAGCACAGGGGCTGATATTAGTAACCGGACCCACTGGTTCTGGAAAATCAACTACACTGGCTGCTTTAGTTGGTCGGATTAATTCTACTCGAAATTGCCATATCATTACTGTTGAGGATCCGATTGAGTTTTTGCATCGGGATAATATGTCTACCATAGAACAACGAGAGATTGAGATAGATACAAAATCCTTTCGCGAAGCACTCAGGCGGGCATTAAGGCAGGATCCGGATGTTATCCTTATTGGTGAGATGCGGGATCTGGAAACAGTGGCTACAGCTATTAGTGCTGCAGAAACAGGGCATTTGGTTTTATCTACGCTACATACCAACGATGCTACTCAAACAGTGGACAGAATTATTGATATTTTTCCGTCATCTCAGCAACAACAGGTGCGAATACAATTATCCATGACTCTGGCTGGGGTCGTATCCCAAAGGCTTTTGAAACGAGCTGATGGTACTGGAAGGGTAGCAGCTGTAGAGATAATGATCAATAATCCATTGATAAAGGATATTATTGAAAAGGGAACTACATCAGGAATAAGAAAAATCATAGAAAATTCAGGAACATACTGGAAGATGCAAACGCTAACCCAGTCTGTTGCTCAACTTATCAATGCTAAAATCATTACCATTGAAGAGGGATTAACTGCTGTGCCAAATGCAGATGAGCTAAAACTTGCCCTTAAAGGAACCTATGAACAGGCAAATCTGGTCTTTGGTGATATGACAAGTATGATGGATTATTAACAAGCATTCAGCTATCAGTATTCAGTTTTTGGATTCTGATAACTGACAACTGACAACTGACAACTGATAGAGATGGGGTGTCTCTCATCTCTATTTTTTTGTGAAAATTGGGGACGATTCACTTTCATCGTTTTTCATATGATTCCTTTCGGGCAAGGAGACATCATCTACAGAATACAACCCCCTAACCCCCTTTTCTAAGGGGGAATATTGCACTCTCAACTAACCGCAAGCTTTCAAGCAAAGGTGAACCGTCCCGAAAATTGATAATTCTGGGGTAAAAATGCGAACAATACAAGC
>JAZDHC010000325.1:0-4261 GCA_043806395.1 Candidatus Desantisiibacteriota bacterium
CTTTCATCGTTTTTCATATGATTCCTTTCGGGCAAGGGGACATCATCTACAGAATACAACCCCCTAACCCCCTTTTCTAAGGGGGAATATTGCACTCTCAACTAACCGCAAGCTTTCAAACAAAGGTGAACCGTCCCGACATCCTGAATATTTACAAAAAAATCCTTGCATTTTATGAGAAAATATGCTAATATATGTCAATTATGAAATGGTTAAACGAATTTGTAAGGGATGAAATAAAAGAGTTGCAGCCATATTCTGTACCGGATATTACCTGCCGGATAAAGCTGGATGCTCATGAGAATCCATATTCGCTGCCGAGATTTGTGCAGGAAAAGATTGAGCAAGCCTGTTCATGGCTTGCGTTTAATCGTTATCCTGACCCATACGCTCGGGCTTTGCGTGAAAATCTGAGCCTCAAGCTTTCTGTTGATCCTGAGATGATAATGATGGGTAATGGCTCAGATGAGCTTATTTTGTATCTGCTTTTATGCTTTGGACCAAAAAAGATTATCTTTCCATTGCCTTCGTTTGCCATGTATGATATTTTGGCAAAGTGTGCCTTTTCTCGACCAATAGGGATACCATTAGAGGATGATTTCGAGATTAACGAGGGGAGAATTATTAAGCAGGCAAATCAGGAACCCTCGATAATATTCTTGAGTTATCCAAACAATCCAACAGGAAACTGCTTTAAGGCAGAAAGAATTGAACGAATAATCCAAGAGACGCAATCCTTGATTGTTATAGATGAGGCTTATTATGAATTTTCTCAAGAAACATTCCTGCCTTGGGTCTATGAATGTGAAAGGGTTGTGGTACTGCGAACACTTTCTAAGGCTTTTGGATTGGCAGGGTTACGAGTTGGGTATATGATTGCGGGGTCTCAGGTGATAAATGAGATGCAAAAGGTAAAACTTCCCTATAATCTGAATGCCTTTTCGCAAATAGCAGCATCATTAGCCATAGAAAATGCCCCTTTGTTTCTTTCAATTGTTCAGGAAATAATGGATGAACAAAAAAGAATAGCTGAGGGTTTGGGGCTGTTTCCTGATATTAAGGTTTATCCATCAAGGGCAAATTTTATCCTCTTCAGGATTGGAGAGAATACCTGTGCTAAGGATATTTTTAATTCATTGATAGATGAGGGAATATTAATACGGTACCTTGGGGATACCCCGGGCTTGAGTAATTGCTTGCGGGTTACAGTGGGGAGACCGGAGGAAAATAATGAATTCTTGCAGGCGATGGGAAGGATCATGGAGACAAAAAAGCGATGAATAGACAAGCTGAGGTAACGCGAAAAACAAGAGAGACAAATATTAACTTGTGGATAAATCTGGATGGCACAGGGGATGCCAAATTAGATACTGGCATTGGCTTTCTGGATCATATGCTTGAATTATTCAGCCGACATGGTTTTTTTGATCTCAAGGTTCAGGCTAAAGGGGATATTCATGTTGATTATCATCATACAGTAGAAGATATAGGAATATGCCTCGGTGAGTGTGTGTCAAAGGCATTGGGTGGCAAAAGGGGAATAAGGCGATATGGGGCAGTGTCTCTGCCTATGGATGAGGCATTGGTTTCTGTGGCATTGGATATAAGCGGCAGAGGAATGCTGGTCTTTAATGTTGAGTTTTCCGATTTAACCACAGGGATGGATGAGAATGACATTAAACGGTTTGATGTTGAGTTGATAAAGGAATTTTTCAGGGCATTTGCTCAACATAGCAGCATAACCATTCATATTAATCTTGAATATGGAGAAAATAGCCATCATATTATTGAGGCTATCTTTAAGGCGTTTGGCAGGGCACTTTGTATGGCAGTTGAAGTTGATAAAAGGATAGAAGGGGTGTTGTCAACCAAAGGGATAATTTAAGGGAGGTGTTTTTATGTTAGTAATTCCAGCTATTGACTTAAAAAAAGGGGCTGTTGTCCGATTGACTCAAGGGGAAAAGGATACAGCTGTTGTATATTCTGATGACCCTGCAGAGGTAGCAAGACTCTGGGAATCAAAGGGAGCAGAGTTAATTCATGTAGTTGACCTTGATGGGGCAATGGCAGGTCACCATCAAAATCTGGAGTCAGTTAAAAAAATAGTCGATGCAGTAAAGATTCCTGTTCAGTTTGGTGGTGGGGTGAGAAGTATCAAAACCATTGAAGAGGTACTGGGCATAGGGGTAGCACGGGTTATCATTGGCAGTAAAGCAGCCATGGATCCCAATCTGGTTCAAGAGGCAGTGGCTAAATTTAAGGAAAAAATAATTGTTGGGATAGATGCTAAAGGGGGAAAGGTAGCAGTATATGGCTGGCAGCAGATGACAGAATATTCAGCACTTGACCTTGCCCAGGAAATGAAAAGAAATGGGGTAACAACAATTATTTATACAGATATCGCCAGGGATGGGATGCTGGAGGGACCAAATTTTGATGCCATACGGAATTTTACTCAGGCAATAAAATTAGATGTTATTGCCGCAGGCGGGGTAACAACGATAGATGATATTAAAAAACTTCTTGAATTTGAAAAGATGGGCTTAAAGGGTGCAATTATTGGCAAGGCACTCTATACTGGCAAGACTGAGTTAGCCGAGGCAATAAAAATGGTTAAAGATGCTCATTCAGCAGAACCTGTCCGTGAGACATTAACAGCCTCAGATAGGTTCAGACGACCTTTTAAGCTGAAGAGTGAGGATGAGGTTGTTAAGTTTTATTAAAAGGAAGGCAGACATTCTTGTCAGTCATTTGGCGGGTTAGAAAACCCGCCTTCCTTTTTTTATCTTGCTGCATTTTCTCCTGCAAGGTACCCCGTGGAAAACGAGGCTTGCAGGTTAAATCCGCCTGTATCTGCATCCACATCTATCATTTCACCCGCAAAATATAACCCCTTTATGATACAAGACTCCATGGTTTGCGGATTAATTTCCTTTAATGATATTCCACCACGAGTAATCATTGCCTGCTCCACAGGTAATGTCTCGGTTATCTCTAACTGCAATCCCTTGAACAAGACAACCAATCTATGCCGTTCATCCTTGTTAATCTGGCTCACCTGTTTATCCCGTCCAATACCTGCAATCTCTATAAACACATCAACCATTCTTTGGGGCAAGAAAAATTTGAGTATACTCCTGATATTCTTTTTTGGATTAACACTAAACTCTCTTTGAAATCGTGCATCCACCTGCTCATAGGACATGCCTGGTTTCAGATCTATGATTACAAATACCGTCTTGCCCTCATTCATCCAATCAATAATCTGTCCACTCAAGGATAAAATCAGGGGACCTGATATACCAAAGCCTGTAAACAACAATTCCCCAACCTCTGAAACTATCTGCCGTTTTCCATCATTAATCGTAGGGGCAGACCTGTGTGTCTGCCCAATAAAGGTAGCCTGAATATTTTTCAGGGTTAGCCCCTCTAATAGTTTTGGATAATGCTCCCTTGTTTTCAAGGGAACAAGCCCCCCGCGAAGAGGGGTGATATGATGCCCCAACCGTTGTGCTATCCTTAATCCCTCCCCTGTTGACCCTGTAAAACCATAAGAAATACCACCAGTAGCAAGGATGATTCTGTCACATAAAATCTCTTTTTTATCCCTGAGCAGCAAACCCTTTACCTGATTGTCCTGTACAAGAATATCCTCCACCTGTGCATTGTAAAGAATCTTTACATTATTTTCAGTCAGCTCTTTTTTTAATATCTCAAGGACGCTGCCTGCCGTATCAGTTACAGGAAAAACACGCAATTGTCGTTCTGTTTTAAGACTTAGTCCCCTATCCTCAAAGAATTGCATTACATCAGTATTTGAGAATGTGTTAAAAGCAGTCCTCAAAAACCTGCCATTTTTGTGGAACTTACCAATAAGTGTCTCAAGGTCACAGTTATTGGTAATATTACAGCGACCCTTGCCAGTCAGGAGAAGCTTTTTGCCAGGCGTAGGATTTTTTTCTATCAGGGTAACATCCTGACCAAGTTGACCTGCCCGAATAGCTGCCATCATCCCTGCTGGTCCGCCACCAATTACGATTATGTTTTTTTTATTCATCTAATGATCCTTTTCGGGACGGTTCACTTTCATCGTTTTTCATATGATTCCTTTCGGGCAAGGGACATCATCTACAGAATACAACCCCCTAACCCCCTTTTCTAAGGGGGAATATTGCACTCTCAACTAACCGCAAGCTTTCAAGCAAAGGTGAACCGTCCCGAAAATTGATAATTCTGGGGTAAAAATGCGAACAATACAAGC
>JAZDHC010000326.1:0-3916 GCA_043806395.1 Candidatus Desantisiibacteriota bacterium
CAGAGACGCAGAGTCGCAGAGAATTTATATGCTTCATTCAGCGTTTCTTCTCTGCGACTCTGCGTCTCTGCGGTGGAAAAATATCAAAATGAGAATTACTACCATTGCGTCAGTTTAAGGTTGTTGAGACACTACAGCCTAATAACCTACAGTCTGACCATTTACCTTTCCTTAAAAGTTTGTGCCAATAGCTGGCACAAAATTTGCGTTAAAAACTCCTTATCCATTTTCAATCTCATCCTTTGCCCGAAACCATCAACCAATACCTTTACTCGTTTATCCGTAGCATAAATCGTATCCCTTGCCTGCCAGATCTGTTTTCCTGTTTCTACATTCACCAATCGAATGCTTATTCCCACTTTTCCCTTTTTATATTCAATCACATTGCCGAGAATTACCCCATGCACACCAAGCATCTTACCGATTTTGACTGCGGTTTCCTGGTCAATTCGGTCAGGGTCAAAATCCTGCTCCTTATAAAGTTCATCAACCCTTATTCTTTCAATTAGATCAAATGCAGCTAATTTGCCCAATTGAAGATTAAATTCATCAGTAACCTTTGATCCAGCAGAATAATCACCACTTGAATTCTGGAAAGGCAGAACTGCTACCCGTTGTGCTCGTAATTGTGGTACTGTATCCTTATCCACAAAAAAATTAGTCACCTGATATGGACTAACACTTGCACAACCACTCAAGACAATCAAACTCAAAAATCCAACAAAAACCATTCTCATTTTGTACCTCCTGTGCGATTTAGAATCTTTTTGGGACGGTTCACTATTGTTTGAAAACTTTTGGACAATACCACTAACTGTTCAAGACAGTACAGGTGGAATTAATTTATCTTTCGAAGTTTTTTCATAAGGGGATTTCCTGCCTTGACACATTAGACGATAAATCTCAAGTATCTGCTTGGCGAATGCGACTTGGTATTACAGGATGTCCATAATTTCCCTAATGATGTCCCTCTACTGATGCTGGTTTATGCTCTGATATCGCAGGTGGTTTATGCTCTGTTGCTGTTGCCGACTGTCTCTGCACCGGTACCTCGTCCACAAACACCACCCCTTGCTGTTCTGGAGGCTTAACGGCCTGTGCCTTAATTGATTTCACGGGTTGTTTTTTCTTAGTCACCTGTTTCTTTTTCTTCTTGACTGGCTTAGCAGCCTCCTTTTTTTCTTCATGCCGATCAACAAGATAATTAACATACTCGCTAACTTCCTCTATTATCCTTGTCTTCTGGACAGATTCTTTTGCTTTCCTATCAACCACTTCCACAAGGTAGGAACAAATATAGCCAATTTTCCCATCGGATAATTCCACCTTATAATACCACTTATTCCCAACATCATCAATGAGAACCATTTTTGTATTCTCTTCTATTCGTGCCACAGGCTTATAGTCATATCCGGGCAGGGCAGGCCAGTCCCAGACAATGGCTGGTTTGATAGAAACAAGCGTATTTCCTTTTATGGGTGTCTCCTCTGACATAGGTTCAGGACAGTGTTCTTTTGCATAAGTATGAGATGGCTGCGAGTCAACTGTTATCATCTCATCATTTTCATCGCCTATTTGCTGCTGTCGTCCATCAACAAAACATGCTGCCTCAGAAAAGGAGTCATGTCCCCTACCCTTTTCTTCAACAAATGTTGTCTCGGATTGAGACTCGACTGTATTTTGGGAAACAGTCGCTTTTGGTGGCAATTTTAATTCCGGCTGCACAGAAACAACAGCCACTTCAGGTGGCAATTTTGATTCAGGCTGCACAGACTGCTCAGAGAAAACAACCTCTTCGGAATGTGTGGAGGTTGCCAGAGTAGAATTTTCGAAAGACTGGCTATACGACTGGTTTTTCTGCTGTACTTCTTCTGTCTCTTTGCCCTGAACGAGTTCAATAGCCTTCTCAGCCTCTCCATAGTTTCCTTGTTCATAATAAAACTTGCTCAAGTCTTCAGGGGAATTCATTAATGCAGCATACTTGTTTTTTAACTCCTGAGATTCTTTGTAATTTATAACCGTATCAAGTACCTCTATGGACTTCTGGCGATTAATCTCTGGAAGAGAAACACCCTCTACGGTATTTATAGGAACATCACCAAAGTATATCTTAGCCAGATAATACTTTGCCAAAGGAGACGGCGATTCTATAAAACAGGAGATAGCCTGTTCATAATCATAATTGTCAAAGGCAGATTTACCCTTTTTCCATGAATCATCCCTTGTCTGTGGTATAGAGACAGTAGTAGCACCCTTAACCGAGGAATTTCCCTCTATGGATGATACCTGTGGTTTTGCAATAATCTTTTTAGATTTGACGCTATCAGCTTCAGCAATAATTGCTGATTGTCCTTTAATATCCTCAGCATAAATTGCATTCACACATCCCAACAACAAAATACCTATCACCATACAAAACAATAACTTTTTCATGATTTCCCCTCCTGATTAGTTGGATATTATTAAATTAGCCACAGAGGTCACACTAATATCTGTATTAATCTGTATTATAATATGCAATTACAATATTGTCAAGAAGTTTTTGGCTTTGGAGTGTGGTAGCTTACTTGCTTGGCTACACCGTTTTTGGGGTAAAGGCATCATACATGGCATCTCTATCCGTTAAGCTTTCGCACTCCGAAATGAGAATTATTGAAACCATGCCAAAATATCCTTGACAATCTGCAACACTTTGATTATACTATATGAATCATGAGAATTTTTACCTTTGGATTAAGTCATCATACTGCTGAGATAAAGATACGGGAACAGGTTGCTGTTTCAGAGGACAGGGCTAATGAGGTTTTAAGCCTTCTTCATGGCATTGCTTGCGAAGTAGTCTTTGTTTCTACCTGTAACCGAACCGAGGTTTATGGGGTCTTTAATGGTACTAAGGAAACGACAAGACAAAACCTCATTTCTGTCTTTAGTCAATACTCAAAACTTCCCCTCACGACTCTTGAAGAAAAAAGTTATTTTTCCATTGACCATGAGGCGATAAGGCATTTATTCCGGGTAATATCCAGCTTGGATTCTATGGTTGTTGGTGAAAATCAGATAACTGGTCAGATAAAGGCTGCCTATAACCTGGCTAAACAGCATCACACCGTGGGTCCAATCCTTCACCAATTATTTTCTCATGCCTTTTCCGTGGTAAAGGGCATAAAAACAAAGACAGATATTGGCAGGGGGGCTGTTTCTGTAAGCTCTATTGCGGTTGATCTGGCAGAGGATATTCTGGATGGTCTTGATGGCAAGACAGCCATGATTATTGGTGCTGGCAAGACAAGTAAATTAACCCTCAAACACCTTCTCTCTCATGGATGCAGTACGATTCTGGTAACTAATCGCTCCTTTGAACAGGCACAACGATTGGCTGAGGAATTTTCTGGCAAGGCAATCAGATTCGATGACTTTTTATGCGAAATGCAGTTTGTAGATATTATTATCTCCTCTACCTCTGCCCCGCACCATATTATCAATGTCGGGCAAGTTATAGAGGTTATGAATAAACGGGATAACCGTCCCCTACTTTTCATTGACCTTGCCGTTCCCAGGGATATTCCAGAAGAGATACGGGAAATAGATGGCATTTTTCTCTATACTATAGATGACCTGAACATTGTCGCAGAAAATAATCTCGCCAAAAGAAGGGCAGAGGTATTAAAGGCAGAAGGATTAATTGAGCAGCATATGGTTGGACTGGATAAATTTTTTTTGGTGAATAAGTTGCATTAATATGCACTTGCTACTGGCATGTGCGGTGGCAAATTAAGGCTCTACTGGGAACTGTGTGGATACATGTCTATTTTTCCACCATAGAATAAAAGGCTCTTTGTCATCGTTGCAGAACATTCTAACATATAATGAAGAAGGTTTATCGCTTTAACCACTCCAGAGTATGTGTTTAATCCTC
>JAZDHC010000327.1:0-6295 GCA_043806395.1 Candidatus Desantisiibacteriota bacterium
CCTCCGCCAGAGGGGGACAACACAGACACAGGATAACAAAATTGGATAGCAACACCCAAATTGGGGCGATTTTCCTCAATTCCCCCTTAAAAAAGGGGGTCAGGGGGTTGTAAATCTCTGTGCCTTTTATTTACCTCACCAGTATTATCTTCCTCATATCCTTCAAATCCCCAGCCTGTATCTGAATAATATAAACCCCGGCATCACATTCTTCACCATTCTTATCCTTACCATCCCATTCTACCCAATACTTACCTGCTGGTTTGTTTTCATTTACCAATTCCTTGACTAATTCACCTGTCAGGTCGTAGAGTTTTATCTTAACCGAAACTGATGAGTCAAGTTCATAGTAAATCTGCACCTTTTCACCATTTAAGGGGTGAAACAGGTTGTGGTAGGGGATGAATTTATGCGAGGATTGCGATGTGGTAATACTACAAGTGGCTATGGCAATAATATTATTAGTACCTGTGCCATAAGCAGTCAGGATATACACATAGGAAGTATTGGCACAAAGTGAATTGGTATCATCATAGTAGATGGTATTTTTGGGAATTGCTGAGGCTATGAGAACGCCATCCCTTTGGAGTGAATAATATTCTTCCGTCTGTATGTCGTTCCATACAAGGCGAACCAAAGCGGATGAAACAGGGATAGCGGTAAAGGTTGCAAATGTTGCCTGTTGTGGAGGTAATGTCCATGCCGTAACAGTATGTGTGGGGCTGAACGATGGGGGACCACCCACGAAAGAACTCACACCTTGCAGGGAATAACTTCCACTTGCCTGCTGACCACTAACGATTATAGTTGTAGACCATTTCAGCTCATACGCCATGGCAGACTTTGCTGGATGAATAAACAGAAGGGATAAGAGGCAAAAAATAAAGAGCTTTGTAGGGACAAACCTATGTGTTTGCCCTTTGTATGGGTTGGCATGGAACAATCGTTCTCGGACAGGGATGAACCCTGTCCCTACAACAGAGCTACTTCCGTCTGATGTTTGATGTTTGATGTTTCATAATAATACAAGCATAGCATAAAACAAATAAGCTGTAAAGTACTTTTTTCATTTTTTTCGGCAGGAGTTAACATTCAGTGGTTCAAAAAGACAACAGAGGATAACATCCCCCTCTCTTGTTACATTGCTTCCTTCTTTAATTGCGGAAACAGAATAACATCCCGAATAGAGGCAGAATCAGTAAGCATCATAATCAATCTATCAATGCCTATCCCCAGCCCACCACAGGGCGGCATCCCATATTCAAGTGCCCGAATAAAGTCCTCATCCACATGATCCGGATCCTGTTCAACAAACCTTTTTCTCTGATCAATTGGATCATTCAGCTCTGAATAGGCATTCCCTATCTCTTGAGAGGAAATATAGAATTCAAACCTTTCTGTAAGCTCGGCACTGTCAGGCATGGACTTTGCAAGGGGGGAAAGTATGGTTGGAAAATTAGTCACAAATGTCGGCTGAACAAGATCCTTCTCTATCTTGTGGTCAAGCACATCATCAAGCAATTCCTTGACCGAAAGTCCTTGTTGCGTAGCTATCGCCTCTATATCCTGCATCCCTGAAATCTTTGTTCCCAGGGCATTTTCCATTGCCTCATAAATCGTCACTCTTCTCCATGGAGGGGTAAAATCAAGCATTTGTCCCTGATACTCTATCTGAAGGCTCCCCTTTATACTCTGGCAAAGATGCACAACTAACTCTTCTGTCAGCCTCATCATGTCCTCATAATCAGCATAAGCCTGATAAACCTCAAGCATGGTAAACTCAGGGTTATGCCTGGTAGAAATACCCTCATTCCTGAAGTTACGATTTAATTCATAGACCCTTTCCATTCCACCAACAATTAATCTTTTAAGATACAACTCTGGTGCAACCCGCAGATAAAGATCCATGCTCAAGCTATTGTGATGGGTAACAAAGGGTTTGGCTGTTGCCCCACCAACCATGGACTGCATCATTGGGGTTTCAACTTCAAGAAAATTCTTTTTGTCCAAAAATTCCCGTATCAAACGAATAACCTTAGAGCGGGTGATGAATGTTTCCTTGACCTCATCATTAACCATCAGGTCAACATATCTCTGCCGATACCTTGTTTCTATATCCTTAAGCCCATACCATTCCTTTGGCATGGGTCTGAGAGACTTGGAAAGGAAGACAAAATTTTCGACCAAAACCGTAACCTCACCAGTTTTTGTCTTAAATGTTTTTCCGCGGACACCGATAAAATCACCTAATTCTAATCCACAAAATACAGCAAAATTATCCTCGTTAGCAACATCGCGACGGATATAAACCTGAATCTTTCCATCCCTGTCCTTAAGGTTGGCAAAGGCAGACTTACCATGTTCCCTTAAAGAAACTACCCTGCCGGCAATACTTACCTCCCTTTCATCCCCTTCGCAAAACCCCTCAATCACTTCCTTTGATGAATGAGTTATTTCATACCGCGAGCCAAAGGGTGCTATGCCCATGGATTGCAAGTGTATTAATTTTTCGTATCTTACTGGATCAATTTCGTGCATCTTTCACGCCCTTTTATTATTATTTTTGACACCAATTGAGAAAATCATCTTTTGTAGTTTCAACATCTTTCAAAATTTTATTAGTTATTCCACGACCTAAATCTTCCCCTTTATGATCTGGAACTGTTGCTGTCCTTCCATCAGGATGTTTGAAAAATCTATGACTCCCCTTTTGTCTTACCTGCTCAAATCCCAAAACATAAAGAAAATTCATCATCAATTTAGCTGTAATTGTTGGCATCCTATCCATAGAGCTTTCTACACCCCAACTTCAAGTTGTTGAAGAGCTACAAACTTCATAGGAATTGGCTCTTCTTCTTCAAGGCAAAGATCAATCACTTCCTTGATTCTTGGATAAATTTCTTCGAGATTCTTAGCTTGGGTATAACAACTCTTTAAGGCTGGAACTACAGCTACGAAATATCCATCTTCATCTTGTTCAATTAACACAGTAAAATTATAATGCTTTATCAATTTTCTTCTCTCTATTCACCTAAAAATACTTTCACCACGGAGGAAGAACAACCCCCTTGATCCCCTTTTGCTAAGGAGGAATGCCTTTACTTAAACACATCCTTAACCTTACCCATGAATCCTTTATCCCTACCATTCAAGTCATCAAAATCCCGCAACAGTTTCTTTTGTTCTACACTTAAGCTTGTGGGGACAACCACTATTGCCCGTACGAATTGATCACCAGAACCATAACCATGAAGGGATACTATGCCCCTGCCTTTTATTCTAAAGGTGCTATGACTTTGAGTGCCTACGGGTATTTTTAATTTTATCTTTTCTCCACTTAAGGAAGGGACATCAACCTCTCCCCCCAGAGCAGCCATAACAAAGCTAATAGACACATCACAAAATATATTATTTTCATTCCTCTTAAATGTTTCATTTTCTTGAACAATGATAACTACATAAAGATCCCCTGGGGTTCCCTGAATTGAACCAATCTCCCCCCCTCCGCTTATTCGTATCCTTGAACCAGTATCCACACCAGCTGGTATTTTCACAGTAATACTTTGAGCCTTCATAATCCTGCCTGTTCCCCGGCAGGTAACACACGGGGTATCGATAATAGTTCCCTGACCACGACACCTGTCACATGTTCGAGCTACAGAAAAGAACCCTTGAGTAACCCTCACCTGACCGCTGCCGCCACAAGATTGACATGTTCGTTTGGTTGTACCCGGCTTTGCCCCACTGCCATTACAGGCTGAGCATCCTTCATTGCGTGAAAATTTAATTACCTTTTCACAGCCAAACGCTGCCTCTTTCAGATTAATCTCCAGATTATATTGAAGATCTGCCCCCCTTCTACTTTTTGGTCCCTCCCGTCGGCGGTTAGATGTGCCAAACACCCCTTCAAACAAATCACCAAATATATCCCCAAAATCAACCCCGGAAAAATCAAACCCCTGTTCAGAACCACCAGTATTAGCATGACCAAACTGATCATATCGTGCCCTTTTCTCTGAATCAGAAAGCACTGCATATGCCTCGCTTATCTCCTTGAATTTTTCCTCTGCAACCTTTTTACCACTTGGGTTAGCATCAGGGTGATATTGTTTTGCTAACTTTCGATAGGCTGACTTTATCTCCTCTGCCTGAGCATTTCTGCCCACACCAAGGACTTCATAATAATCTTGTTTTTGTTGAGCCAACTCGTTTCACTCCTTTTAAGCCTTCAGCCTTCAGCCTTCATTCCATCCCTGTCCTCTTGACAGGGAGGAATATTCGCCATACTCCCCTTTGAGACAATTACCTGTGCATGTTTGATAACCTTATCAAACAGCATATATCCACCATGAATATCCTCAACAATCACATCCTCTGGATATTCTTCTGATGGAATGTGCATTAATGCTTCATGTAACACAGGATTAAATGGAACACCAATGGTTTGCATCTTAGTCAAGCCTTGTTTTTTAAGAATATCGTTCAGTTTAGATTTTATCAGAGAGACACCCTCAAAAAAGGATTCAAGGGAGGACAGATTGGCTTTATCCACCATAGCACGGTCAAAATCGTCCAATGCAGGTATTAGCTCCTTAATCAGCATCTCATTGGACAATTGTCTATTTTCTACTAATATTCTTGCCTGTCGTTTTTTATAATTTTCAAACTCAGCCGTTACTCGTCTCAAATGTTCCAGGTATTCATCAGCCAAACGCGTTTTTTCCTCAAGTAGAGCCGTAATATCTTGCGTCTCTACAGGAATGGTTATCTCCTCAACGAGCTCCTTCTTTTCTTCAACATGTTTTTTTTCTTTCTTCAAGTCTTAGTTACCCCCCAATCAGTTTCCAATCAGTTTCCAGTTCTCAGTTGTCAGTTTCCAGTTGAACTGACAACTGTCAACTGACAACCGTCAACCGTCAACTGACAACTGTCAACTGTCAACTTATTTAATAATCCCCATTCTCCACGGTGGCCAATAGATAAAAAGCGCCTTACCTTTGATCATATTAATATCCAATTGTCCCCAAAATCGGCTATCCAAGCTACTATCCCGATTATCTCCCATAACAAAAACCCTATCTGGAAGTATAGTTTTATTTCTTTCCCAATTATCCCTTGGTGAAAACTGCGATGCAGAGGGATAGAAATCGTTATGAATCTTATACGGCTCAATCAGATGAGTACCATTAATATAAATCTCTTTATTAATAACCTGAAACCGTTCCCCGGATAGCCCAATCGTCCTTTTAATAAAATCCCGCTTAGGGTCCTCTGGATAACGAAAAACAATAATATCCCCCCTCTTAGGGGAGTTCCATTTTAATATAGTTTTATCGATAAAAGGAATCTTAAGTCCATAACTGAATTTACATACAAAGAGATGGTCACCTATCTCCAGGGTCGGAACCATGGATTCTGAAGGGATTTTAAACGCTTGGACAACAAAGGTTCTAATTAATAAGGCTAATATTAAAGCCGGGATAATAACCTCAAAAATAAATTCTTTACATTTTCCTTTACCTATCAAACTGTAACACTCCTTTTATTTGAGCCAAATTTTCTTAGTCAACCAACATTTCTTTTATAATAGCTTTTATCTTCCTAATTGTATTATGGTCTATTTTCCCAAGATTATTAATTAGCCTCTTTTTATCCACAGTGCGTATCTGATCAAGTACTATCCAGCCCTCTTTCCCCAGAAACTTAACAGGAGTTCTTGTTGGATAAGAATGAGATTGACTTGTCATGGGTGCAATAATAACAGTAGAAATATATTTATTCATCTCATCTGGTGAAATAATCACACATGGTCGAGACTTTTTCATCTCATGCCCAACAGCAGGATCAAGAGAAATTAAAAAAACATCATATTGTTCTATTTCCATTCCCAATTCTCCATCTCAAGGTCAATATTATCATCAATTATAAGCTGATCCTCTTTATGCTCATGCATTTTCTTAAAAGCCTGTCCCCATTCTTTTCTTGTTACTACTTTCCTTTCATTTTCTATTCCAACTCTAAAGAAATGTATAACATCATAAATCTCTACAAACTTGTCTTGTGGGATTTTTTCAAGTTCCATTGTTAGCTCATCTCTAATAGCAATCATTTAATTCACCTCCTCGCTGAATGTAATCTTAGCATAGGAACTGACTAAAGGGCGCCTCTAAAAACTCAATCAAGTCGATGATGGCAAGGCGCAAAGATGCGAAAAAGCGCAGTTTACAAGTGGTAAATGAGCATTTTGAGCAGCTTTGCAACGCTGCCAGCGCGGCTTTAGTGGGTTTTTAGAGGT
>JAZDHC010000328.1:0-4341 GCA_043806395.1 Candidatus Desantisiibacteriota bacterium
ACCTCTAAAAACCCACTAAAGCCGCGCTGGCAGCGTTGCAAAGCTGCTCAAAATGCTCATTTACCACTTGTAAACTGCGCTTTTTCGCATCTTTGCGCCTTGCCATCATCGACTTGATTGAGTTTTTAGAGGCGCCCTTTACTTTATTTTCATCGGTATTCCAGAAATCACAGCATACACCTCTTCGGCAACACCGCTAATAAGTTGATTAGTCTCTCCCAGAATATCAGTAAACACCCTTGCCAATTTATTTGGAGAGATACCGCCAAGTCCAACCTCATTTGAGACAATAATAAGGACATTGTTCATTTCTCTTAAAGCCTCAACCAATGCCTTCATCTTTTCACAAATATCCTCATAGCTCATCCCATCTAATAATAAATTTGATACCAAAAAGGTCATGCACTCTATCAATATAACACTATCATCAGGAATGGCTAACAAAACCTTAGCCACATCCCTTGGCTCTTCAATCACTATCCATTCTTTTGGTCGTGATGCCTTGTGCTTTTCCACCCTTTCCATGGTCTCATCATCTAAGGGAACACAGGTAGCAATATAAACTACCTTTTTATTTTTTTCTTTAGCAATCTGGCAGGCAAATCTACTCTTTCCAGAACGAATCCCACCGATGACAAAGATAATCAAGATAATGTCCTCCATGAAACAAATGGCGGACAGGAATGCCCACCCTCCTTTTAGGAGTCAAGAAAAAATAAGTTGTACACCAAGAGCCACTCAAGACGCTTGGCTGGCAAGGCGTGAGAAGCGAGCATGCTACTGTATGATTGCTCCGAACAACGAAGCCAGTCAAGATGTATCGGTGGCACGACTGTACAAGTTATTTTTTCTTGACGACTTACATCCCCCTCATCTTCTCCACCACATCCATTGAAACCCTTACAGTTCCCATCATTATCTGCCCTCTGGCAGTACCATGACAATCCGACCCACCAGTAACCAATAGCTTGTGTTTTTTTGCCAATCTTTCATAATGACTCCATATTGGCAACGGATGTGCGGGATGATAAGCCTCAATTCCTTTGATACCCAATCTAACCAATTCAGGAATAATCTCATCACAACCAGAAACCCCTGGATGTGCCAAAACAGGTACACCACCTGCTTCCCGAATTATTCTTATTGCCTCCTCGGGCTGAATACTTACCTTTTTCACACAACATGGCTTATCATGTCCAAGATATAGATTAAAAGCCTCTCCCGCAGAGGTAACAATATTTTCCTGGCGAAGAACAGTGGCAAGATGGATACGGCCAACCGATCCCTTGCCTGCTACCTGAAACACCCTCTGACTATCAATTTTTATATTTAGAGAGGCAAGCCGTTCAACCATATCATATATTCGTGATATTCTTGCCTTTCTGAAAGCCTCTAACCTTTCATTAAATTGCAAATTATCTATATCAATAAAATACCCTAAAATATGAATCTCATGCCGCCCCGTAACAGCATTCAACTCAATACCAGGAATAATCTCTATCAGGTTAGAAGCATACTTCATGGCTTCCCTGACACCATCAATCGTATCATGATCACAAATAGATATTGCCTTTAGCCCCATTCCCTTTGCACATGTAACCACCTCATACGGAGAAAGCGTGGAATCTGAAAACAATGTATGAATATGTAAATCTGCATCCATTTCTCTTTTCTCCCTAAGTAACTATTCAGCCACCAAGACACTATGACACAAAGTCTCACAAAATGATTTTGTTATGCTCTTTACGGGGTGTGTTATCCAATACTATTTTTGATGAACACTTGGTTCCTAATTTAATATCATTCGTGACCCTTTGCGTCTTTGAGTCTTAGTGGCTGAGTTTATAATTCCTGCTGATTACTAATAATGCTTGCTTTAATGCTTACTTATTAAACTATTACTTTATCCCTTACCTCTTTTCGCACACTATCCAGAACTCCATTGATAAACCCAGGGGAATCCTCTGAGCTATAAAATTTAGATATTTCAATGGCTTCATTAATAATCACAGCAGAGGGGACATCGCTACAAAACATGAGTTCAAATGCCCCTATCCGTAAGACATTTAAGTCTACTATAGCCAATCGATCTATTGCCCAATTTTCACAATACTTTTTGAGCATCCCATCTATTAAGGCTATATTATCAGATACACCCTTTACTAAAAAATCAGCATATTCTCTTATCTCGACAGATGCCTTTTTGTTAAAATCCATGTGTACAGGGATATTTTTTTCTATTTCCCCATGGATCATCTCCATAGAAAAAAGCATCTGTAGGGCAAATACTCTGGATTGTCTTTTTTGTGTTTTTTGCATAATTATTTATTAATAAGCCGATAAAGGTTTGCCATTTCAATTGCTGAAATGCCAGCATCAAATCCTTTATTCCCGCTTTTAGTTCCCGCCCTTTCTATAGATTGTTCAATTGTATCTGTGGTAAGAACCCCATAGATAATTGGCACCCCTGTAGCAATAGAAACCTGGGCTATTCCTTTTGAAACCTCAGCACAGATATAATCAAAGTGTGGAGTAGCACCACGAATAACCACCCCAAGGCATACAATGGCATCATAAGGTTTATCAGACAACCCCACAACCCCCTTTAATAAAGAAGAATTAGCAGCTAATTTATTAGCCAGATATGGAATCTCAAATGCACCTGGCACCCTGAAGATATCAACGCTATCCTCTGATGCTCCATGCCTGAGTAAGGCATCCATACATCCAGATTCAAGCTTATTCGTGATAAACTCATTAAATCGACTGACAATTAACCCAAACTTTAACCCCTTAGCATTAAGCTGTCCTTCATAAACACTCATCTTTTTCCTCCTTTGAATGACTCGTTCGCAAGAAAACTGTGTAGTTACCAAATTTATTCAATTATACCCTAAGTTTTGGTTTCTGTCAATAAACTTTTACATGTTTGCAGCACTGATAGAATTTCCTCACCATACTCCTGTGCTTTCCACTGACCCAAATCACTTACCGCGACAAGCGATTCTATTGATAATGGGTTTTCCCGTGCTGCGACAAACAACACATTGTTTGATACGATGACATCTGGATCGACTCCACGCACGACGGCTCGTTGTTTGCGCCAGTCTTTCAATCGTGCAAAACGCACTCGTGCATCGTTATCAAGTGGTAATTGACCACGCAATTGCAAATACGGCATCGTCATCTGTGGCATGGCTCGTCCACGATTGACTGCATCCAGAATCGCATGTCCATATCGTTGCACCGTATATCTGGAAATATCATGAATGCGTGAGAAGTCATGTAACATGTCTGAATGTACCGTTGCAAGGTGTATCAGCATAGAATCGGGCAATATTCTAAATACTGGCCGATTTTCTTTACGCGCCTGCCTGTCGCGGAAACGAAACAGTTCGCGTAAAACCCCCAAGCTGATCTGATCCATATCTTTTGCTCCAGTGATGTTCAAATATGCATCCGGATTAAAATGTCGCACAGCAGGTGGAACATGTGTCAATTGTTCGAATCTCTCATAGGCTTCTTCCAAACGCCCCATTTTTTTGAGTTCGCTGATTTGCAAATCGTGCAATGCGATCAAATAGTGAGTATCATTGCTTGCATAGGCAATCTGTTCTGCTGTGAGTGGGCGATGACCCCAATTCGATCGTTGCATCTTTTTATTTAATATGATGCTAAAGCGTTCCTGTAAAATGCTCCCCAGCCCAACATTTTTCCAGCCCAGAATGCGTGCGGCAATCATTGTATCGAAAATATTCTTGAACTCGAAGTGATAATCTCGTTTCAGGCAAAGGATGTCATATTCTGCAGCGTGAAATATCTTTTGGATTCGTGCATCAGCAAAAATTGGTGCAAGTGTGGCAACCCCATTTGCATCAGGAAATACCAGCGGATCAACGATGTAATCCATCTCATGCGTTGAGACCTGCAGCAAACACACTTTTTCAAAATACGAGTAGAAACTGTCCGATTCTGTGTCCACCGCAATAAGCGTTTCACATTCCACGCATTCCCGCAATGTCTCAATTGCTGGGAGTGTTGCGATCCAAACTGGTGCATTGGCTGATTTATTTTTTTTATTTTGATAAGTTTCGTCGCAATTTGGCATTTACAGTTTATTCTCCATGTTCTTTCCTCAATTATTTTGGCTCTATTACGATTTGTGTGGGTAAGATAAAGTTGGTTCTTTATCAACCTTGCAGAACATTCTTAATATGTATTGAAGAAGGTTTATCGCTTTAACCACTCCAAAGCATACATTTAACCCCCGCACATGGAAGTAGAAATACCTCCAGATGACATACTCTGGTGTGGAATGAAAGCGATAAACCTATCTCTTAT
>JAZDHC010000329.1:0-4760 GCA_043806395.1 Candidatus Desantisiibacteriota bacterium
GCAGGGTCACCAAATAAAAATCGTAATTGATTGATATTATCAAGATTATTCTTCAGGTGATGATAGGCGTAGATAGTGAAGTATGCGGACACAATAGAAACATCAGAGTTGTTGCTAATAGCCTGTTTTAAGAAATTTCCGACGCATCCATTAGAATGATTATCACGAATTGATGAATAATCCACAATTACTCCTCAGGAATATAGGCAATAGCCTCTATCTCCACCTTTATCCCAAATGGTAATTTAGCAGCCTGAATGCAGGAGCGGGCAGGTTTATCATCTGTAAAATATTCCTCATAAATTCTGTTCATTACATCAAAGTCGTTCATATCAGCCAGAAACACTGTGGTTTTGAGTACATTATTTAGTGATGAACCACCAGCCTCAACAACAGCCATAAGATTATCTAAAGTCAGCCTGACCTGTTCCTCTATGTTGCCATCACTGAGCTTTCCTGTTTTTGGGTCTTTGGGGCATTGTCCGGAGGTAAAGAGCAGATCCTTAAAGGCTACTGCTTGAGAGTATGGGGCTTTTGTGGCAGGTGTATTTTGTGTTTTGATAATTTGTTTCATCCTATGCCCCCTTAATCCCCAGCACATCCATCATATCATACAACCCTGGTGGGGCATTGATCACAAACCTTGCTGCTCGCAGGGCACCAGAGGCAAAGGTATCCCTATTCTGGACGCGATGGGTTATTTCCAATCGTTCACCATCTCCGATAAACATAGCTGTATGTTCACCAATAATATCCCCGCCCCTTATGGCAAATATTCCTATTTCTTCAGGCTTTCTTGGACCAGGCGTGCCCTGTCTGCCATATACAGCCACCTTATCCAGATCCCTTTCCAGGGCATCAGCAATTACCCCGGCTATTTTCAAGGCAGAACCAGATGGGGCATCAACCTTTTTATGATGATGTGCCTCAAGTATTTCCACCTCATACTCATTGCCAAGTGCCTTAGCTGCCATAGCTACCAACTTAAAAAGAAGGTTCATCCCAAGGCTCATATTTGATGCATAAACTATAGGGATAGACTTGGCTGCTATGGATAATTTCTCGTTTTGAGATTTATTTAGTCCAGTAGTACCGATAACCATTGGACATTTAAGAAGACAGGCTGAGATGAGATGATTGATTGTGGACTCTGGTGAGGTGAAATCAATGATTACTTGAGCATCCTTTACCGCAGACTCAAGGCTTGAGGTTAAGATAATGCCATTTTCTAATGTATGACCAATTAAGGGATGACCTTCTCGTTCAGTACAACCCGTTACGGCTAAGTCATCTGATTCAAGAATCTGCCCGATAATTGCTTTGCCCATCCGTCCCATTGCACCTGTAACAGCAATTTGTATCATAAGTAGCCTCCATCTTAAAATCCTGTTATTGTAGAAAAATCCATGACACAATTTATCATGCAGACAAGCATGAATACCAGCATGGCCAACACTGGAACCTTAGCGATACAGAACATCCGTTCTCTTCTGCCCCAAGTTTTAGCTATTTTTCGATAAACATAAATAGCCTCATAGCAGGCAAAAAGCATAACCATTCCGATCAAAAGCCCGTACAACATTTCCATATACATTTTCCTCCTTTGTTTACGATGTTATTTTTATCAAAGGTAGCTACTCAGGTGAATAGGCTGTAGACAATTAGGCTGTAGGTTACAGACTAAAAGGCAGGAAATACAGACTTAATTGATGCAGTTCGTCTCAAAAACTAACAGCCTATGACAGTAAATCCGTGTCTCTTGCTTTTTTACCTTACAGCCTAACAGCCTTCAGTCTAAACACCTGAATAGTTACATTATATGTAAGGATACCATAAATAATGGATAAAATCAAGAACTTTTTGCTTGTTTTTATCAAATATTGCAACTATTCAGGCATTGTCATTCTGAGTAACTAAAAGTGAGCGAAGAATCTTGTGCTTGGTAGGCAATATAATGAGTCGAAACGAGATTCCTCGTTGCCTTTTATGCCTAAAAAAACCTCTGTATCTGGGGTGGAGATACCGCCTCACGAATACGGAAAAGTCGCTAAATTATTGAATGAAAAATTACGATTCCCAATGAACCAACACACTGCTTTATCGAATATTCAGATCATTAACAGGAACGATTGTCAACATAGAAATGTGTTGACAAAGAACAAATATTACGATATAATGTATAATTACATTAGCAAAAAAGGGGTGAGGAGATGGGGATTTTTGTATCAAAGGAAAAATGTATTGGATGTGAAAACTGTATTTCTTCCTGTCCGTTTGGAATAATCCAGATAGAGGACAATGTTGCCATAATTGGAGAAGGGTGTACCCTGTGTGGTAGTTGTGTTGATGCCTGTCCGGTAGAGGCAATTTCCATTATTAGAGATTCAAGCATCGAAAAGATGACAGGACATAAAGGGGTATGGGTATTTGCTGAATGTCGTGATAATAAATTAATGTCCATAACCCATGAACTTTTGTCTGCTGGAAGGGTGTTGGCAGATAAACTTAATCAAAAATTAAGTGCAGTATTGATGGGCAACGATATATCAGGGTTTGCTCAGGAATTAATTGGTTATGGTGCAGATGAGGTGTATCTTGCTGAGGATCCTTTGCTTGCATCTTACTCAGATGATGGCTACACCATGGTTATGGTTGACCTGATAAAAGAGCATAAACCAGAGATTCTCTTGATAGGAGCAACAATTATTGGACGGTCGCTTGCTCCAAAGGTTGCTGCTCGCCTTCAAACAGGCTTGACCGCAGACTGTACGGGATTGGACATAGATGAGAATGGCAACCTGCTTCAGACAAGGCCAGCCTTTGGTGGAAATATTATGGCAACCATTATTTCCCCAAATACCCGTCCACAAATGGCTACAGTAAGACCAAGGGTAATGAAAAAAAACCAATCCAATCCAGAAAGAATAGGAAAGATAATTAATGCGAGGGTTAATCTTTCCGCACAAGATATTCGTATTAAAATATTGCAGGTGGTTAATGAGATAAAGGAAAGGGTGAACCTTGATGATGCAGAGATAATCGTCTCTGGCGGCAGGGGTCTTCAAAATGGAGAAAACTTCAAGCTGATTAAGGAATTGGCTGATATATTGGGTGGAACGGTTGGTGCCTCCAGAGCGGCAGTAGATGCTGAATGGATATCCCATCACCATCAGGTTGGTCAAACAGGTAAAACAGTCTGTCCCAAACTTTATATTGCCTGCGGCATATCCGGGGCAATTCAACACTTGGTTGGTATGCAGTCAAGTGATTGCATTGTGGCTATTAATAAAGACCCTGATGCCCCAATCTTTAATGTGGCTACATATGGAATAGTTGGGGATATTTTTGAGGTTGTGCCAAGGCTGATCTCAAGATTAAGAGAGATGGTGTAATCTATGCGAGAAGAATGTGGAATATTTGGAATATGGGATCATGAAAATGCAGCAAGGTTAACCTATCTGGGGTTATTTGCCCTTCAGCATCGTGGTCAGGAAAGTGCCGGGATTACCTCTCTGCAAGAAGGCAGATTAAAAACCTTTAAGGGAATGGGGCTTGTTTCAGAGGTTTTTGCAACTCAAAGGCTTGATGACAGCTCGATTACAGCAGCCATTGGGCATGTGAGATATTCTACTACAGGCACATCTACCTTGGAAAATGCTCAACCAATTAGTGTTACCTATGCAGGTGGACAGCTTGCTGCTGCTCATAATGGGAATCTGGTAAATGCCGATATACTTCGGGAGTTACTGGAAAAACAAGGGGCTGCCTTTCAGACTACATCCGATAGTGAGGTTATTATTCAGCTCATCGTTTCTCATGCTGCTTCTTGTGGTCTTTATCAGGGGATTACCAGGGCTATTTCTTCCATTAAGGGTGCTTATAGCCTCATTCTCATGACAAATAAGGAATTGATTGGCATAAGGGATGAACTTGGATTTAGACCACTGTGCATAGGAAGGCTGAATGATGGCTTTGTGCTTGCATCAGAAAGTTGTGCCTTGGACATAGTTGGCGCAGAATATGTCAGGGATGTAGAGCCTGGTGAGATGGTTATTATTAATCATCAAGGGCTAACGACCCAAAGATTATTTATTTCTGGTGGGTTGTCAAAAGGATATAAACAGTGTATCTTTGAGTATATCTATTTTTCACGGCCAGACAGCAAGGTATTTGGTAGAAGTGTTTATGAAGTTCGAAAACGAAGTGGCAGACAACTTGCCATAGAATCCCCTGTTTCTGCAGATATAGTTATCCCTATCCCGGATTCAGGGGTATCAGCAGCCTTAGGGTATGCAGAGGGATGTGGGCTTAAATACGAACTTGGGTTAATCAGAAATCACTATGTTGGCCGTACATTTCTCAATCCAAAGCAGTCTATCAGGGAATTTGGGGTTTCCATAAAGTTAAACCCAATAAGAGAGGTTGTTGCAAATAAAAGTGTAGTTTTGGTGGATGATTCTATCGTTCGTGGTACTACCTGCAAAAAAATAATTTCAATGGTCAGGAATGCCGGAGCAAAAGAGGTTCACTTAAGAATAAGCTCTCCACCAATCAAGCATCCATGTTTCTATGGTGTAGACACACCAACCACAAAAGAATTGGTTGCAGCAACTCATAGCATTGAGGAGATAAGAAATTTTATTGGAGTAGATAGCCTTGGCTATCTGAGCATTGAGGGGCTTTTAACTGCTGCTTTGTCATCTAAGGAAAAGAATGAGTTTTGTACTGCATGCTTTGATGGGGAATATCCACATGAAGAG
>JAZDHC010000330.1:0-6922 GCA_043806395.1 Candidatus Desantisiibacteriota bacterium
ATAGCTACTGCTTTGTGCCTAAATACATTTTTCTATTGACTGCAAGACATAATATTGCTATAATACATAAAACGAGCAGGAAAAGAACCATTGAGAGCATAACACAGACAAGTAGTGTTGCACTTGCTACTGGCTAACAAGTTGCAATTATACCACATATTTTTAATCTTAACTCAAACACGCTCATCCTCAAAATTGAATCCACCTCTTAGAGGAGATTATATCCTAAATGGCTGTAATAGTCAACCATATTTTTTGGTCAATTTATCTTTTCAGGTAAGTGATATAGGATAATCTGACCCATTACAAAAAAATATGTAATTTTTTTGCCTTGCCGATTGTCTAAATAAATATAAAGGGATGGAAAAAAGATAATGAACACACAAAAAGAACATACCGTACCTTTTGAAATTATTTTTGAACAGTATAAAGAAAAGATATTTAGATTGATTTATAGATTAACAAATAGCTATGAAGAGGCAGAGGATATTACGGCAGATGTTTTTGTTGCAGCTTATAAATCATATGCAAATTTTCAAGGCAAGTCTGAGGTTTATTCATGGTTGTATCGAATAGCCCTTAATCATTGTACTAACAACCTGATAAGAGATAAGAGAAGGAAAAAAATGATTGTCTTGCTAAATGATCCTACTAAAGAAGATGTCATTAGCATAGACGATGAGCTTGTAAAAAAGGAAAAAGAGGGATGGGTTAGAGAAATAATTAATAACTTGTCGGAAAAATATAGGAATGTTATTATCTTAAGAGAGATGGAAGGCTTGAATTATGAGAAAATCGCAAACATTTTGAATATTTCTAAACAGACTGTAGGGATTCGGTTACTGAGGGGAAGAATGATGTTGAAAAAAAGATTGGAGGTAAAAAAAGATGAGATGTAAAGAGGCAAAGACATTGTTTTCTTTTTATATGGATAACGAGTTAGGTTTGGATAAAATAAATAGCTTAAAGAAACATCTGGCAAATTGTCCCGTGTGCTGCCAGGAAACTCAACAGATACAAGCAACAAAAGGAGTTATGCAAGATGTGCTTGCCAATCAAAAAATTCCTGCCCTTTTGGCTAATTTTGACAGAAAATTTTACAGAAGGATAGAAAAAAAGTCTTTGACTTGGGAATGGCTGTTTTCATATCCAGCTCGTTTAACCGCCGCCATACCTCGTTTAGCAATAGGAAGTGTTGTGGCAGCAATGGTATTTATTGGGGTTATAGCAATCCATCCAGGGGATAAGAAGATATCATATGGTCAAAAGGATTTACCCTTGATAGTAAAACAAACCCTATTCATGGCTGAAGAGATTGAGCAAAAAAAAATATTGGATAATCAGGCAAGGGAGATGTTGGAATGTATACTATAAGTAAGCGTTCAGCTATCAGTAGTCAGCTTTCAGCTATTACAAGGCATTACGCCACAAAAAGCAGGAAGTCGTAATGTTAGGAGATCCTTCTTTTCCCTTGACTTTATGATCTGGGCTTTCTGCTGATAGCTGATAGCTGAACGCTTACTTGTAATGCTTTTGCCGGCAAAAATTGTGTGAGCTCATGAGGATTTTAGGAAATCAGTGTGAATGCCAATGTTGATGGAGGTGATTGAATTTAAGTTATGTCCGATTTTTTCGAATAATATCGACCTGTACAGTTAAAATTATCCGCAGATTACGCAGATTTCACAGATTATCAGAAAAATAAGGAAGAAAAATCTGAAAGGCACTGTAGTAATGTACTCAGGCTATAGCATGCCTCTGCAATTTCTTTTAATCTGCGATTTCTTGCGAAATCTGCGGATATATTCTCTGTTTCTAATTGCACAGGTCGAATAATATCAAAGGAGGTTTGCTATGCGTAAGATTAATTTGTGGATTTTATTGTCAGTGATGATGATTTTGTGGACAGGTATCGCCAGAGCAGATGATCGTTCTGAGTTTCGATCTGAGGTTTCTGCTGATAGGGCAAGGGAAAGTTATCAATCAGCCCTTGCTAATGAGGAACGAATTGGTGAGTATCAACTGGAAAAAACTATTACGGATGTGCATGGACAACGGGTAAGAATAGAGGAATACCTGTTAAGGCCAGCACCGGATCAGATTAAATTCTTAACCCTTAATACCAGGGCAAATAGATTTGATTATGGTTATCAGACATTTACCTTTGGTAATACAGAGGGTGGTAAGGATGTGAGTTCAAAAAGTTTGGAAGAATTGAGTATGGCAATGTGGATGTGCTATGGAGAAGAGTTTCCTGCATATTGGCTTACAGATTGCGATATGAGGCTTTCCAATACTATTGATCGGGTGGATGTGAATATGGATATTGGTAAGCCGATTAAGATTACGATTGCGATGGATGAAGTGTTTTTGCCTGTTGTTGATGAAGGATCTGGAGAATCTTTGCCTGTTGATGAAGGATCTGGAGAATCAGAGTTGCCACCATTCATTCCTTTTTCTTTTTATGTCCCATCCTTTATGAAAGGTGGATTATCGATAAATGGTAACCAAAAGGAGACATTCTCATATAGTATCTCAGCAGATGGCGAAACAGAAACAATCATAGAAAGCTATATTACTTCTACGGGGATGCAGGAGGCAGTATGCCATGTATCTAATAGAAATGATACAGAATATGTAGAACCTACATACAACGAAGCTGTTCTGCCGGAATATCCAGACTCCCCTGACTTTGGAGATATGATGTGTTATTCAGAGAAAACTAACTATAAAGATGGCACATGGGTGGAATACAAGGAGTATATGATTGATGACCAGGGGAAGGTGCTAAGATGGGATGATTTTGGATACTCTCCATGTGAAGAAACTGAAGATGTTAGTGAAGATGTTAGTGAAGAGCAGGTTGTGATAAATGTGATAGATGTTATGCAAAGCTATCAGCAACCAAATACAGAGATGATTATCAGTGCCTCTGAGTTTGAGGGAAGGGATATCGATCTTGTAATTGCTCCTATGCAAGGTCCTGATGGAACGCCTATCGGCATGTTTATGTGGTAAAATACTTAGTTGACTTTGTGGTTGGTAAGGGCGGTTCGTATGAGCCGCCCTTACACAGGTTAAAAAAATATAAATTGGAGGTATTAATTGAAGAAGATCGGTATTATAACAATCTTATGTGTATTGCTTGTGTCCCCTGTCTGGGCAAAAATAAAGGTTCTGCCATTGGTTGATATTAAACTAACCGGTGGCAGTTCGTCATTTGAGAGCAGGGATGCTTCATTTAGAGGGAATCTTGATCTTAGCCTTGTTCCTGTAGTAAAATTTAACCAGAAGCTTTCCTTGCTGCCTCAGTATCAAGGTAAATACACAGGAAGCAAAGGGGCAACCGAGCTTGAGGGTGGCGGTAAACTTCATCAAAAGGAACAGGAGCATTCCCTCTCGTTTAAGCTTATCAATAAGATTAATAATGGGTTAGAGATTAAAAGCAAGGCAGGCTACAAATCTCTAACCTTGAGGGAAACTATGGATGAAGACTGGGGTAAAGGAATATTCGATTATAATAAAGCAATTGCTGCATTGGAATTAGAGAAGTTATTTCTCAAAAAACAGCTGCATGGAAACCTGAAGGGTTGTTATGAATATTATCAAATCAGGTTTCCTAATTATGAATCTTTGGCATCAAAATCTGCTGAATGGAAAGAGCTATCAGGGAAAAAACCATTGGATTATAATGTCCATGGGATATTCTTAGCCTCTAATATCTTTGTTACCCCTAAAACTCGTGGCGGTCTGGATTATAATTACATACATAAGGAGTATACCGATCAATTGGTTGTTACTGAACAAGGCAGCTTTTCTTCAGATAAAAGAAAGGATGATATTCATGAGGCAAAACTTAGCCTGACTCATATCCTGCCAGAAAAAGCAAAGACTTTCTTAAAAGCCTCTTATGGTTTTAAGATAAACAAGTCTACTCAAAATAATTATGATTCTGATATAAACAGAAAAAAGAGTTTTACCCCCAACTTTTATGGGTTTACAGAACATAACTTTAGTCCACAGGTTACATTGGGTTTGCAAAAGAATGCAAACCTTACCTTAGCCTGCGGATATGCTTGCAAAAAGTATACGGATCGAGACATGCAAAATAAAAACGGGGTATATCAAAATGAAAAGCTGCATTCAGAAACATATTCCTGCAGGGTGCAATTGTCATATCCTATGAGCAAAGGATTCTCCTTAGAAATAGGTGGTGACACTAATCACACAAAATCAAACATGGCTTATGAAAAATTTTATAATTATAATTATAATTGCCAGAGTTATTCGGTGGGTATTGGGTATCAATATTAAGGGTAAGCGTTCAGCTATCAGCCTTCAGCAGTCAGTTTTTGCAAGGCATTACAACATAAAAGGAGGGAGCCCCTTTGGCAGGGGTAGTACCCATGGCAGAGGAAGTCGTAAAGTCAGGAACGCCTTATTTTGCCTTGATTTTATGGTCTTGAGCTTTCCACTGATAGCTGATAGCTGATAGAGCTGAACGCTTACAATGCGAGGTGTCTATGTTGCGACATATTATTTGGGTTTTACTTTTTATTTTCTGTATCGTGCCAGAGGTTTGGGCAGAGAAGATAATCACTATCGTATCTCCCTCTGTTTCAATCACTCAAGGTGCAGAGCAAACAATAAAGGGGATAGTGGCAAGATCATCTGTTAAGAAAATATCCCTTGTGCAGGAGGTATTTCTGTCTGATGGTGATAAAAGGATAGAACCATTAATAATTCCTGTGGAAAATGGAAAATTTCAAGGATCAATAATATTATCACCTGGATTGAATATTATTACCATCAAGACATTAGATACAATTTCCTCACACGAGACATTTCTTCCTATATTTTTGACTCATCCCAAAAAAAAGATCATTGAAAAAAGGTTTGGTAAGACAAGCCCCATTGTTTTTACCTCTCCTGAGGGGGTAAAATTTAATACGACACCTGTAATCAAGGGTGTGGTTACGGATCCATTAATTAAAGAAATAATTGTGGTGATGATGAATTTGCCGGCATCTTTGCTTTTAAGCAATAATATAGAATCTGAATCTTATATCCCCCAAACAATAATCTGTAAAAAAGTGGCTGTAAAAAACATGAGCTTTAGTTTTTTGAGTACATTGGATGAAGGACCAAATATAATTTTGGCTAAACCCTCATCTCCAAAGGCAACCATAGAAACAATCCAATATAAGGTTATGGTTTGCGAGAAAGAATCTATGAAAATATATCTGGATGCGCCAGAATTAGAAAAAAATAAGGTTATTATCGCTGGAAAAGTGCTGGATGATTCCATTAAGAATGTAAATATCAAAATTTATGCCCTTGTAGAGGATATAAAAGAAGACAGGGAATACCTGAAAACAATTACAGAAAAAACCATAAAGGTTAATAATGATGGAACATTTAAGATGACTGCTCAATTGGAAAACAACCGCTATATCATCAAATCCTCTCCAACCATTGTAGTTACATCTGGTAAGGAAAGAGCAACAAAGACATTGATTAAATGGTGGTAATAAATGGGGATAAGACCCATCACTCCCAAACAGTCCGTATCTTTTCCAGTATTCGAAAATTCAGCTGTTCATTATATTTTTGTGTTGCCTGTAAGGCATTCAGCTTGCCGCCATTATAGAACCGCAGCAACCCCACGCTAAAGATCAATCCTGCACCCAGATGGTCATCTGACTTCACCCTTCCCGCAATGAGATATGCCATGGAGGCATTAAAAACAAATGAAGTAATTCCATCCATTACCCTTCCTGCATACATCTGCCCGCTACCAGGGATAATGGTAGAGAGCAAAAGAGCTTGTTTTTCAGAAAGATAGGGTAAATGGAGTGCCTTCTCTCACCTCATCACCAATCAGGGGCATAAACTGTATTCCATGTTGTATCCCGGCATAGCCCTGACTGACCCTGACCCAGCAGGTGCTATTCTCGTTCTTTTTTCCCTCACGGTCCCAGTGAAACTGCACCTTTACCCGGCCAAGTTTATCAAAATAAATCTTCTCCCCAGAGGGACCAACCACAGTTGCGGTTTGACCTCCTTTTACTGTGGGATGTGGAGTCACCCGAGAGGGATGGAAGGGGATGTTAAGGGGGATACACTCAAAATGATTATTATAACTTGTCCCCTCTCCTGATTCACCAAAAGCAAAGATTGAACCTTGAGTTGCTTGATGAATTACTCGGGTTATTAAGTAATCCTTATTTAAATCATCACGGTAATGGTTTGTCAGTGTCATCTTGCAGCCAGAACCTAAAGAACGCCAGTTGCTTTTACCTGTAACGACTAAATGCCGGCTGTCAATCTCCTCCATTCGTACCCTGACTAATTTTTCTCCTATATCCTGAAGATTATATCCTCCTGGATAGTCATATACCTCAAGATTCTTATCTGCCTGGCTGCTATTACCTGTCTTACTTGTCAAAAGCGACACATTTGGCTTTTCGTAGTTAAAGTCATTTAAGGTAACCTTGCCAGAGATAACCTCCTGCTGTAGCCGGCATTCGTAAACATATTCAACCTCTGTAGAGAGTCCACCTGTCTGTTCCTTAAACATTATCTTCTTTTCAGTAGCACAATCAGGGCAGTTAGCAGATGAATCCACAAAACCCATTACCTCTTTTTTCTTGTCTTTTTCATGCTGAAAAAAGTAAAATATCCCTTCTTCTTCAAGCAGACGACAAATAAAATTAAGGTCACTCTCCCGATACTGAACACAGTATTCTCTTTTTGAATATTTCTTCTGGAGTGAAAATTTAGACACCTCATAAATCTTCCTATCCTCCCAAATAAAATTCCTAATCCAAAGATTACTTCTACTCTCGTAACTACTCAGCATAATTCATTTGCAAAATGATTTGTATAATAGCATACATAATAATCTATCACATTTTACATT